>JAUWIR010000319.1 GCA_030605265.1 Pseudomonadota bacterium
AATACTATAATTACCCGTTATTTTATTACTTTTTCCCTCATTGAATCGATTGTTTTATTCATTTTTTTTATTTTCATAAAAAAAGAATGACAAAATAAAAAAATTGTCATACAATAATTTCAAAATGGAAATTTATCTTATTCTAATTTTTCATTTAAAACTATGGAGGTCACGCAAATGGAAAAAAAATATTATCAGTTATTTACAGATCATATGATTTTAATGGGGATTGGACTTGGAGTTCTTCATTGGATATTAGAGGCTTTTTTGCATGTATTTATTTTTCATGACGGCACACTTATTCAACAATTGTTTTCTCCGGATCGACACGAGCTTTGGATGCGATTATTAGTTGTGGTGTTGATAATTATCTTTGCTCACTATGTACAATTTATTGTTTCTTGTTTAAAAAAAGCAAAAGATGCTACTAATACGGCGTATAACAAACTTAATCAGATATTTAATACTTCTGCTGATGGGATGAGAGTCATAGATAAAGATTTCAATATGATTATGGCTAATAAACCCTTTTATCAATTAACGGGCTTAAATAAAGAAAAAATTATTGGGAAAAAATGTTATGAGGTCTTTTCCGGTCCCTCTTGCCATACAGATAATTGCCCTATGGAAAAAATTATCGCAGGTGAGGAGAGAATTGAATGTGACGAAGAAAAGGAGCGCAAAGATCATGTAACTATTCCTTGTTTGGTTACAGTTACTCCTTTACGAAATTCAACAGGGGAGTTGATCGGAATTGTTGAAGACTTTAAGGATATTTCCGAGAGAAAGAGGGCCGAAAAAGAATTAGCCAAATACAGAATACATCTTGAGGAACTTGTGGAAAAACGTACTGAGGAATTATCAAAGACCAATGAGCAGCTACTGAAGGGAGTAATTGAAAGAAAGCGAGCTGAAAAAGAGCTAAGGAAAACAAATAGGCTATTAGAAAGTATTTTTTCAAATATGCATTTTTTAGTTGCTTATTTAGATGAAGATTTTAATTTCATTAGAGTTAATAAAGCTTTCTCCGGATATGATGAAAAAGGACCTGAATTTTTTATAGGTAAAAATTATTTTGATTTATATCCAAGTAAGGAGGATAAACTAACCTTTAGAAAGGTAATGGAAGAAGTAAAGCCTTACTTTGCTTATGATAAACCATATTCCAAAAACTCGGAAGACCAGGTCACTTATTGGGATTGGAGTCTTTGTCCTGTTATTGATTTAGATAAAAAAAGTAGTGGACTTATTTTTTGCTTAATTAATGTTACTGAAAGGAAAAAGGCACAGGATGCCTTACGTGAATCAGAGGTAAAATATTCAGTTTTAGTTGAGCGAGCATATGATGGAGTTTTTATTGTATCTGATGAAATTTGTAGTTTTGTAAATAATGCTTTTTCTGAAATAACAGGGTACTCAGCTGCGGAAATAACCGGCAAGCCCTTCCATGATTTGGTAGCTCCGGAATATAAAAATGAAGTTATGGAAAAATATGAATTTAATCTAGCCGGTACTAAAGCACCCCATTTTTATGAGACGAAAATAATATGTAAGGATAGACAGATAAAGGATGTTGAAATATCAGTAGGTTTTATTCAATATAAAGGGAAGCCTGCAGCTATTAAAATTATGAGGGACATTACCGGCCGAAAAAAAGTGGAAAAAGAATTACAAAAAACCCAAAAGTTAGAGTCATTAGGGGTTTTGGCAGGGGGAATAGCTCATGATTTTAATAATTTATTAACGGCAATCATTGGTAATCTTTCTCTTTTAGAGTTGTCAACTGAGATCCGGGAAAATGAATTTTCAATATTGAAGGAGGCTGATGAAGCAGCTCAAAGGGCCAAATTATTAACTCAGCGATTACTCATATTTGCTAAGGGAGGACAGCCAATTAAAAAAAATCTTTCAATTTCTAATATATTGAAAGATTCTATTAATTTTGCTCTTAGTGGTTCCAATGTAAAATGTAATTTATCTTTACCTAATGATTTGTGGCCGGCTGAAGTTGATGAGGGCCAAATAATTCAAGTTTTGAATAACTTAATAATAAATGCCGGTCAGGCCATGGCAGGAGGAGGAATAATCGAAGTATCTGCTGAAAATATTCTAGTAACAGATAAAAGTGATGATTTGGACCTAAAAGAAGGAAAGTATATAAAAACATCGATTAAAGATCATGGAATAGGGATTGTTAAAGAACATTTATCGAAGATTTTTGACCCCTATTTTACAACTAAAGACAAAGGCAGTGGCCTTGGCTTGTCCATTTCATATGGAATAATTTTAAAACATAATGGCCAACTTAAGGTTGAATCAAGTGTAGGCGAAGGGACTACTTTTTTTATTTATCTTCCTGCTTTGAATAAAGGAATTGCTGTTGAGAGGATAGTGAATGAGGATTATTCAAAAGGAAAAGGTAGAATATTATTCATGGATGATCAACAGATTATTAGAAAAATGGCCGGGCGGATTTTAACACGCATTGGTTACCGGGTTGAGTTGACCAAAGATGGAAAAGAGGCTATTGATCAGTATAAAAAAGCTCAGGAGTTAGGAGATCCCTTTGATGTAGTTATTCTCGATTTAACTGTTCCAGGGGGAATCGGCGGAAAAGAAGCCATTAAGAGAATGAAAGAAATAGATTCAGAAATAAAAGCAATTGTTTCCAGCGGTTATTCAAATGATCCAATTATGTCTAATTTTAAGCAATATGGTTTTAGTGGTGTTGTTGCAAAACCTTATGATATAAATGAATTAAGTAGTATATTGAATGATTTAATAAAAGGAACAAGAGAATCTTGTGTCAAGGTCTGATAACAAAGAATCAAAGGTTCAGTTTTTTCTGATAAGCCCTTGCCCAGAGTATGGCTTCTTTCGTAGCATTACATCCGTGGCATCCCAAGCACCCTGCATTTTCAGGAGTCATAGTGTCAACTGAATTATTTACTAAAATTTTTCCCATTTCCTTGTGTAACTGCAATGTTTCATCCTCTCTTTCAAGGTATGAGGGAGTTAGGTCTCCTCCTAGTAAGGGACTTCCCACTCGCAACCAAAGGATGGCAGTCATAACTCCAATTTTAGCCGCCCTTTCCGCCCCTTTCAAGATAACTTCATAATCCTCATCAAAGCCAATGATGTTGGTAGTAAAAACTTTACCCCAGCCGAAACTTGAAACTGCCATCTCCCAACTTTCCATATAATCGTCTTGAGTAAAAGCCCTACTTTTACCAGGACAAATTTGTTTCCGAATATTTTCATTAAAAAATTCAAGGAATATTCCTATGGTGTCGGCAACCTGACCTAATTCATTTAAAAGATCTTGATCAAAAATTGGTTCAGTTTGAATATGGATTGATAAATTAGTTTCTTGACGTATTAATTTAGCGAGTTTTAATAATTCTTTCCCTGTTGTTTCAGGATCCTCAAGTGTCCCGCTGGTTAAAGTAACAGAGCGGATGGGATTTTTTGAAATAGCTAACTTTAAATATTCCAGATTCAGTTCATTGGGTAATTTTTTAGGGAAATTAAGTTTATCTATCAATAAATTAGCCGTGCAATATTTACATCCGTCATCATTATCAATATGTCTGCATCCCCGATAAAAGCACATTGAAAAGGTGCCGTAAGGATGAAATCGAGCTTTGGAAAGTCTGGTAGTTTTTTGCCCATTAGATAAAACTCCCTGCCATTTACTTGGCACTTTTTCTAAGAAGATATTATCATTTGTACAGAGAATTTTTTTTCCAGAACCCTCTTCATCACCCCCATTATTGTCCCACCACTTTGTGGGAAGAGCATATTTAGCTAAATAGTGATCTTGGGGATAAATAACAAGACTAATTTGGGAGTTATGAGTCCCTGGTGCATCTCCCACATAACAGGCACTCCCTTGAGGCCCGGCCCCTCCCTGTTTGGACTGAAGGTGAAGGACAGGAAGGTCATCCGGAAGAGTAATGCCTCGGGAACAAAGATTGATACGTTTTTTTAAAGAATCTAGGGCCTTAGCTTCATTGCTTATCATTAAGGAGTCCTCCAAGGAATGATTATATTTGGTAATATTAATTTATCGGTTTTTATATAAAAAAGGGATGATAAATATATTATTTTTTAGCTTTTTTTAAGATTAGAAAAGTGCAGGTGGTTTTTAGGGGAAAGTAGTAAACGCTGAAAATTATTGGATGTCGGGTAGAAGGAAAAAGTTTTTTTACCCTACTCGAGGGAAAAGGTCCTCAAGGGTCTGCTTTAATTGAGAATGAGGATATATATCCGGTTTTTTTATCCAAGCTGCCTCCAAGGCCTTTTCGTAAGCCCAATTTTTATTAGATGCATAAAGATACGCTATACCGATGGAACCAGACCTGCCGATTCCTGCTCGGCAGTTTATGCATACTTTATAATCTTTTTTTACATTCTCTTTTATCCAGGAAATGGCTTTGACAATTTTTTCAGGGGGGATCGGATTATGCGCTCCATCATGCAACCCGATTTTTATATACTGAAGGTCATTTGTGTTATTAAGAAAAGATAGATTTAATTCTTCGGCCATATTTAATACTGCCTGAAACCCCAGTTCGGAGGCTTTTGATGCGGCAATATAATTTCCAACATAAACATTGTCGGCAATCTCCACTACCTGTGGCCCCTGAGTCCATTTCATATCCGAGGAAGGAGGGAGGACTTTAATTGAGCCATTATATTGAAAAGAACCCGCCCAAAACCACTCTCTACTATCTTGACCTTTATCTTCACTATTCCCTATTCGAAATGTATACTCGAAAAATCCTTGGGCAGTGGGAAAAATGTTTCCTTGAAAAGTGCAAGAAGAAGGGGATAAAGAGATTTGTTGCATTGGTAGAGCATGCCATTGTCCTTCCGGACTTACCTTATCGATTGAATTAGTCCAAATTTGTGCTATTAATTTATTCTCTTTTTGATTCAAATTTGATATTTTTATCATAACACTAAAAGGTTCAAGCATGTATAAAGTAGTTGATGCCCCTAAAGGAGGATGTATTTCATTAATGTGAATAAATGCATTAGTCGTCATAGTCATTAGTTTTTAATCCTTGATTAATGGTATTATTTGAGGTCTTGATTGTACAATATAGATAGTGTTTCCTGTAATGACTCCTTCAATGTCTTGGGGAAAACCCCCAAGAGTTGATTCTATACTTAGGGAAATTTGAGCAATTTTTTTTATTAAAAATACCCACTCTTGTTTTTGTCTTGCAAGAAAATCTTTTGTATAATCAGCCAATTCTTTGACCACTTGGTTGTTGTTATTTAGAAGCCATCGGTACCCTTTATTGGCAAATCCGATCCGTTCAATATTTGTTAAACCACGATCACAAGTGTAACCATATCCTTGTCCCTCAGTCCCGGAGACCAAGGCTTCTCCCAATCCTTGCACTAATTCTATGTAAATTATATCTTTTTTTAAATGTAATGGATGTTGAGTATGCACAACAAAGGAATAATCAGCAGGGATCAGCTTTTGAATGAGCACGGACATATGCACAATATCATGATTGATACCCGTCTTTATACGATTACTTACCGCTCTTTTCGTCCATTTTGAAGCCCATACTTTTTTAATAAAGTCTGTTAAATCTTCAATAGATACACCGGCATAGGATTCATATAAACCGGCCCCGCTATACCCATTAAGATCTTCTGCATTGGAACTTGATCTAAG
>JAUWIR010000243.1 GCA_030605265.1 Pseudomonadota bacterium
CACTTTACCAATGAACTTCTTTTCTGCTTAAGTAATCTTTAGGAAACGTCTGAATTTTTAAATGGGTTTTATACACAAATCTAGCATGAAAAAGTATTATACATAATACTAAAAATTTAACAGCCTAAATTCTAAGTAAAAACTATAATAGCTATTTGGATCAGATGTTCAATGTCAAGGGTGTCCCATATTTGACGAACCGACTTCGGCACTCGACCCTGAGACGAAATCAGGATTTAAAGATTCGCTTAAGATTCTGCCGGCTGCTGATTGGAGTTCGGGAAATAAAGAAACCAATAGGAATCATATTTTTTTGCAATTTCATACCTTCACCATTATTGAAATTCTCATGTATATTTCAATGGGTAATCCGGAGGGCTTCTGTCGCCGGCATAATTGTAATGCCCTCTGCAACAGGGTAATTTCGTTCACCAAAATAAACTAAACAGCCTTTATCAATAATACCTTCTTTAAGGCCGCCTTCAAGGTTCATCCAGTCTTTTTTACCTGCGGATACCGAGCATTTAAATTCATACCCTATTCTTTCCTGTCCACGATCTATAATAAGATCAATTTCCGCACCAGCATAAGTCCGATAAAAATAAAACTGGGTCCCGGTATTTTTTAGTTGTTCCAGGGCAATAATTTGCTCAATCAATAAGCCCTCCCAACTATTCCCACGCTTGGGTGATTCAAGTAAACTGCGTTCATTGGCAACACCAAGTAAATAATGAAGGACCCCTGTATCCCTTATATATATTTTGGGTGATTTTACCAAACGTTTTTTGATATTAGGATAATACGGCGGCAAACGTCGGATTAAATAATGTCCTTCAAGAATATCTAAATAATCATTAACTGTATGATAAGAAAGCCCCAGAGAGCGCCCGAACTCAGAGGCATTGAACAGGCACCCGTGCTGATGGGCAATCATACCCATGAGACGTCTCATCTGTATTGGAGAAATTTTTATTCCCTGCCGGGGAATGTCCCGCTCAATAAAGGTACGCAGATAATTTTCATGCCATCGGCTCCATCTTTCTTCATTCTTCTCTCTGACTGCATCAGGGAAGCCACCTTTCAGCCAAAAGGCTGGTAGATCAAGTTGTAGCTCTTGGCTTTCTTGAAAAAGGAAGGGTGTCAATTCTATGATGCCGACCCTTCCGGCAAGACTTTCAGATATATGCTTCATTAATAAAGGATTGACGGAACCTAATAAAAAGTATTTTCCATAATCATGTCTTTTCTCATCAATCAACGAACGAAGCACGGAAAAAAGCTTTGGTAAAATCTGTGCTTCATCAAATATAACCGGAGTATTGAAACGGCGTAAGACAAATTCTATATCATCAAAGAATATTTGTTGATCTGACGGCTTTTCTAAATCAAAATATTCTCCTTTAAGAAAATATTTTGCCAGGGTTGTTTTTCCACACTGCCTTGGGCCAAGGATAAGGATGGCAGGAAACTGTTCTGTTAAATCTTGAATTACTGATTCTGCTAATCTTCTAATCATCCTGTAATATTAGCAATAATAATTCTATTTTTCAAGGTATTTTTACCTGGGGACCTTCTTCATTTATCCAATGGGGTGAATATATTTAGGCTTGCTAAGACATCATTAGCACGAATATTCCCCTTGGCCCCCATTTCCGACAAAAGGTCAATAGTCTCAGAGAGGGGCAACTTCAATAAGTTTGAGGCCTCCCTCAGGGTAATTTTCCCTTCCCTATAAGTCTTAGCAACATAATATTCAAATCCTACCCTGGCCAATTTTCTTAATGATTGGGTCTTCTCAATTTTTTCTACTTTGGAGACATATTCTATGGCTTGATCGATATCTTCTGGTATTCGCATAGATTTAACCTTCATTTTACTCTCTCCATCAGCAACCTTACCATGCTATATTCATCCTCGCTGATAAACTCGGCTAATTGCTGCAATGCCCAAAGGGCTGTTTTTCTTTCTATTATCCCATCTTGTAAAAGGTAGTAGATAATAAGACCAGGCAGAATGAAAGGGATGGCGCTTATCCTCAATAGTCGCGTAAGTTTTGCATCATCGGTAGCAACTGCGTCGTATTTTTCCTTTCGGAATAAAGTTATAAGAGCACCATCTCCTTTTAAGCAACTTGAAGAATTTTCGACTATCATAATCATTCCACCCTCAATGTTTTTTTCTACTATGAATGCATCAGAGCATTTTTTTTCCTTCCCAGCATCAACAATCTCTCTTTGAACTATTTGGGGTATAAATATATCGCTGTTGCTTCCAATAAAATCCTTCAACCCGGCTTTGGTGAGTTTGATTAAACAATCCGCATCCATTAAGAGTTTCATGTAATCTATTGTAACTTATGTAATACAGTAAGTCAAGATCAATGGAGACATTATTTGAGACATTACTTGAAGCTCCGTTAGTTTAATACTCACTCAGGCAAGTTCAAGAAACTGAAGTGTAAAGATATTCTGAAAAGGGATTAAAAGATTTTTTTTGAAGACCTTTCAGCACCCAAAATTCCAAATTATAAAGCCAATACTGATAACTATCAGGCACTGTATTGGTAAATCCCATTACATTGTCTTGAAAAAGATGGGAAGCAGTAAAGACGGCTATCAATCCTTTGCCATAGGATTGTATTGAAAAAATCGAATTACCTTCAGCATCTGATAAATAAGCATTTCCCCCGGTTATACTGTTGGCCTGATCAATGTGATCAAGTGGAGTTGATTTTGAGTCATATATTTTCCCTGTAACCATTTTTTCATTTATCTTTACATTAAATTCTTTTAACAACTGATTTGATTTTGAATTTTTATTTTCAGGAGAATCCATAAGTAAAATTGTGCCTCCCTGAAAAAGATAATTTTTTATTCTTGAAATACAGTCACTGCTAAAATCTTTATCAGGATCTATAAAGACAATGAGATCATTTTCCTTGGTCGCTTCCTTTAAAGAGGGGGAAACCGCCGGTACATATCCTAAACGCTGCGACCAAACATAAAACGTATGGAAGCTTTTATCTTCAGTGACCGGCAATCGGGTTATGGGGAGAAAAAATGAAGACATCTCAGATACTATGGCTAATTGAAAATATTTTTCTTGAGCTTTTGGGAATTGATAATGATATTGGGTAAAAAGGTGAATGGTCACGCCGGCGGCAATAATGCCTGCTAGGCCAAAAATGAGCAAAGTACCCAGGAAATATTCCTTTTGAGTGCGCCATAGAAAACTAAGGCAAACAAAAAGTCCTATTGCAATCAGTAAAGCGAGTATCTTTATAAACCAATATTTATTTTTTCTATTTAACCACTCAACAGCTCCAAGAAGTAATTCGGGTTTTCCGGGAATGAACATAAAAAAATTGGAAAAACAAGTGCTGTCTGTAAAAGCTACCACCCTCCCCTTTTTATAGTTTAAACTTGCTTTTTGAACAAAGAGGCCAAATTCGTAATCCGAATCCTCTTCAGGCATGGGGAAAAAATTCTTTTTCGAGTAATCCAGGTAATGAGCGCGAAGTCCATTTCCAGTCATAATAGAAGCAGCTTTCAGGGGAATGGAAAGGGTGCAAGAAGACCCAAATAAAAATACAGGTACTTTTTGAACAATAGAATGGGGGAGGAGTTTTGGCTTGTTATAAACAGAAAGCCCGAAGGTTTGAAGATCATAGGTTACATCATAACGAAAACGAAAATCAAATTCTTTAGCTATTTTATTTAAATAGGTGCTCATACCGAAAACATTGGTATGGTCACCAATTAAAAAAAGCCCCCCTCCATTGGCAACAAAATCAACTACAGCTTCTACTTCCTCATCTGAATAGGCACAAGTCGGGGTTTTTAAAATTACAATATCAATATCATTAAATGTGTTTTTCGTTAGAGGGTTATAGTTTTTCCCAACAGTGTAAAAATAGCTCAGATATTTGCTCAGACAATAAAAATTATAATCTGATTTCTTACCGAACACATCAGTATCGAATTTTTCATCTGTCCATTCCCAATTACTATGGTATTCATCTATTAATATTCTCCCTTGCTTTTTAACTCCCGGATCTTGAAAACCGAGGGCAAATACCAACATGAAGAAAAAAGTAAATATCATCATTCCGAATAGGGAAGAGGATTTAGTAAAGCGGAAATTGGGTAGAGTAAATAAAGTTGTTCCGGCCAAAGGAAGAAAGTGACCTAACAGAAAGGAAAGCGGCAGAAAACTCAAAGAAGTTATCATAGAAGACCAAAAAATAACCATAGTGTTAAATTCAAGACTTATCAAGGTGAGCAAAATGAATCGAAAGAAACCATAACTGGTCAGAAGGAAAAAAAAGATAAGGTAGCGAGATTTCCTTTGATTAGTAATAAATAAAAGTATTATTCCCCCAAAGAGATAAAGCAATAAGGGGTATAAGCCTAATTTTTCAAGAGAAATGGAAATTTTAAAAACATTAGTGAGGGTCCGAACAAAGAGAGAACCATTGCATGAACTTATCTTCAGCCCTGTGTACCTTAAGATATTGTAAAGTAGAGGTTGTAAAAAAGGGATTATATGGTACCTTGACCCAAAATAATAGGTTATAGGAATAGCTAATGACTGACCCAAAAACACCATCCCGCAAAGGACCAATGATTTTGATAGATGAAAAAAAGGTGTGAATTTTTCACTTCCTTCTGCATTCAAGGAAAAGGCGCACAGAAGAACAGCCGCCAAAATCATTCCTATTCCCCATGGGACAACAGCGGGCGCGAAGATTGAGGAAAGAAACAGGTAACTGGATGAAAGAAGCCATAAAAGAAACCACATGCTATTCATTTTCTATAAATTCATGTTCTATAAAATTATTTTTCCCATTAATTCCCGAAAAAGGTGGATATTCCCAAGATGAAAGAAGTCTATATGCTCAAGGTTTTCATTGAGCAAAAAACGAGCATCAGAAATGAGAAGGAGCCCTCCTTTTCCAATCTTTTGGAAAACTATTAGCGGATATCCCTTCTTCTCAAAAAGGACCTCTGTTTTCTCTTTTGCTTTTTGGCTGATTGAGATTGGCCAAGCATCTTGAAATTGAATTTCCTGGTGAAAAACATCCCCCTTGACCGGACCAAGGGGGATATTTCTAAAATGTAACCCCATATCAGCAAGAAATGAAGCGCTTGCCTTTTTAATAGGGTAATTTGCCGCCCAGAGAATAAACCCTCCCTTGCATAAAAATTGTTGTAAAAGCTCTTTTTCTTCTAGAGAAAAAGTGCTGGTGGGAGCAAGAAAGATTAATAAATCGGCCTCTTCCAATAGAGAATGGCTAATTTGTTCAGTCACCAAAGGGGTGAAGTTATTTCGCATTAAATTATACAAAAGGCCGTCAATAGAATTTTTTTGCCATCCTGTAAGGGAAAAAAGCTCTCCATGGGAACTATCAATATAGGCAACAGGGTTATGCTTTTTTCTCTCTATACGCAGTATTGAAGGTTTAAAGAAAGGAAAAAGATGTCCCCCCTGGTAAAAGAAAATGCTCAAAAGGAGAAAAAAAACAGAGAGACAGGGAGAAAAAAACCAAAGCAATCCCAAAAAAAAGAAAAATAAGATCAAGAAAAAAAGAGGGAAAAATTTTCCTCCACCTGCCATTAAGGAGTTCTCTTTCCGGGAGAGCCATTGGAAAATATCATTCACAAACTGGTAACTATAGGGCAGTGCTCCATTTTGAAAACTTGATGTGTCGCCAAATACCATTACTTTGCCTTTTCCTAGTTTTGCCTCGGCAGCTAAGACAATATCGCCTAAAAACTCTGATCTTTCATAAATAAAATTTCCAAGATATCCCTCTGCTACATTTTTTCTATCTCCGGCATCTGAAAAAGCCCGTTTGCCGATAATGATTGGAGCGGCAGGGTAATGAGTTTCCAGGGAAGCCCCTGTCCAAATCTGGATATCCTTTTCCGATTTTACCCGCCTGGTTGCATCATGAAGACGAATCTCCATGCAGTTTTGCCATGAAGGCACTAATGATCTGGCGCTATCAAATCGGAAGGAAATATTCATTGGCTCTAAAAGATCATTAAAAGGTTCTCTAATAAATCCATATCCTGTATGATCTCCTAAAACCAGAAGGCTTCCCCCCTCCCTCACAAAATCTTGTATACTGTTCTTTACCTCTTTATTGAATTTCTCTGCTAGATTAATTAAGACCAATGTACTTGCTTTTTGAAGGGTTTGTTGGTTAATAGTTTTTTCTATAAAGACTTTAAAATCTAAAGAACGTAAAAACCGGGGTAAATTCCCGAACATTCCCCCGCTTTTTTCTCCATAGGCGCCGAAAACAGGACGTGACCAATCCACATTGTCGTAAATGAAGATAGCTTTATTTCTCTCTGAAGAGGAAACCGCAGATGAATTTTTCCCCTGTGAAAGGATGAAAAATAAGGTAAGAAAAAAAAATATTACTATGTATCCAGCTATGGGAAAGAATATTTTTTTCCCTCCTTTGGATGTCTCCTTTCTTTTCTGCTGCTGATGACTTTCCTGGTAATTATTTTTACAATAATACCAGTTTTTATAGTAGTAGAAGAGAAGAAGGCTCAATAACAAAAAGAGAATCCAATGGGTGCCAAAGGGAGTGAGTCCAAATCGATTATGGTAGATATTTAGTTGGATCCTATAAAAAAGTATCTGATGAAGAAAAAGATACAGTATTTGTATAATGCTATAGGAGAAAGAGAGAACAAAAAAAAGTATGATATTGTGTTTAGAGATTTTTGTGTGCACAATAAGTGAAAGAGAGAAGAAAAAAAAGGTAAGGAGAATGAGAAATCCGGAGGAATGATGGCCAAAAGGCATTGGGGACCTTGTCAGAAATTCAATGATCTTCATGAAGTGATAATTTGCCGATTTTGTGTAATACCAGACACGGCTACTAAAGTTATAATAGCAGTAAAATAAGGCCATAAGGCCAATAGTAGTTATAAATGAATAAATTTGGGCTTTTTTTATTTCATCTGATCGGACAAAAAGAAGAGCACCTAAAAC
>JAUWIR010000598.1 GCA_030605265.1 Pseudomonadota bacterium
GGGTCCATAAGTCGGTGGTCTTATGTGATTATAACCAAAAACATGCAATTTAGGGGTGGGTCCATCTAAATTGTCAAAGTGGGTTCACTTTTTACCGGTGATGGCACTACTTATTCATATCCCTACAGTAATTCATTCTCTCCCTCTATACCATCAATGAATATAAACTATAAATGGCCTTACTATTCGGGGGGGTAAAATAATTACCAAAGCCCTTCTTTTTATAATGGTTATAACAGCTTAGGCTATAACTATGGATACCCCGGTTTTAATTATGGAAATTACGGCTTCAACCCATAAACCCTATTTTTAATGTTGGCAACTTCGGTTATTATAATTATTTTAATAATTTCTTTATATACTGATACTAAAACCATTATTGGACCTATCAAGTTTTATTGCTCAAGATCAGACATCAAGCCGGTTCTATCTAGAACTTAAGTTGAAGATGAAGAAATAAAAGTAAGTCATGAAAGTGGAAACTAAAATCAAGGAATTAATAATCATGGTTGCCCCGAACAACTTGATATAATATCTTTCCTTAGGGACCGCCCTTGACATTGGACAAATTTCTTTCATAATATCAACTTATTTTTTTAATTTTTTATTCATTCCATTTTTCGATATACCTTAGGCGCTGAATATCTTATATCCTCAAAAGCTGCCTTATTTGTTACAGCTTAGTTGTAGTAATATTCATCATCAGCACAGAGTAAAGGAAATGGCCATATTTTGCCTGTGTCGCTTTTACAGAATGCCTGAATTTTTCATAATCAGATCAAGAGTATTAAATCTCCCAATGTCCAATGTCAAGGACTGACCCTTCCTGGCTAACACATCCGGGATGCCTGGAAATACAAGGCAGTCATTTTTGCCTCTCTTATGTTTTGAGCTTTGGGCGAAAGTGTGTTTATCAGATGAAAAAAGAATAGTAACAAAAGAATAAAAAATACAACTTTACGCCATAGTTCCCCCTTTTTTTATCTCGGCATTAGATTTGCTGTAATTATCTGGCATATAGTAACGTCTAACTGATAATAAAAAAAATAAAATAATGCCAAATATTAAATTATCAGCAAAATAAGGAAGGGAGTTTATTTGAATAGTTTGTAATTTTAAAATCAATGAAATCAATAAAATCATGATCTTAGAGGTGATTGGGTAATGAAAAAAATATGGTTTTTGAAAGTAGTGGGTATCTGCGGGTATATATGCGCCGGCCTTTTTTTATTTACCGCGCAGAGAAAGCACAAAAAGGGAACAAGTTCATTTTGATGATAAAAAAAGAAAAAGCGAACAGTTGGTACAGTTTTACTACCTCCTGCGCAAGCGCAAGCATTGTGTGGGAGGTGAGTTTATTTTTATTTTAATATAAGGAGAGAGAAAAATCAGAGGACAACTAAAGAAAAGAATAGTGAAACTGCATAAAAAAATAATAAAATTGATGTCTGTTCAGAACCAACTGCGGCAACAGATCGATAAATGTAAGCATGGGAAAGGAGGTGATAAGCTTAATCCCGTAGAATCCGGTCAAATATTCGTTTCTGCAGATGACGGGATATGTTTAATTGATAAAGAATTTAAAGTACTTTGGATTAACGATGTATTATGCTCTCAATTGAAAATAAGCAAGGATAGTGCTTTAGGTAAAAAGTGTTATACGGTATTTGATCAAGCAACTTGTAGGAGTCATCCTTGTCCAATTACCTTAATTTTTAATGGTGAAAAGTTTAGCAGATGCGACATGGTGTTACGGGCTAAAGGCATTAACATCTCTTGTACTCTAATGGCAGCTTCTTTTAAAGGAATTGACGGAGAGCCGATAATGATTCTTAATTTTAAGAGGGCAAGGAGAGAAATGGGTGAAAAGGAATTCACAAAAATTGATAAACTTATCTCTTTTGGCAATCTTGCCGGTTCTATTGCCGTTGACTTTAATGAGATATTAAATGATATCATGAAAAATTTATCCCTTATAAAGCTACAGGTAAAGCCTGAGAACGATCTTTTTGAATTGCTGAAAGAAACGGAAAAGGTTTTTCAAAAGGCAAAGAATGCCAATCAAAGGCTAATGAGAATTCCAAGCCACCGGATTACGGCAATCAGCAAATAAAATAGATATGATGTTGTATTTATGATGCTCTATGGGCGTCAGTATGTCTATCCAGATCTTTTTTATTTAAAGGGCATTATATTCGCGATATATAATTCCGTAATAATGTAGATAATTTAACGTCTTGCTAAAAGTAGATATAGCAAATTTTCATCTTCAACCAAAGTTGTGTCGATGTTATGTGGCGCCACAGTGAAGGGGAGGCGCTATTTTTTTTTACATATTCTTAGCCATATGGTTAGGATAGGTAGGGTTAGGAAAGTGAAGGGAAAATTTTAAACAGGAGGAAGGCTCATGAATCGAAAATCAATTATCCAAATATTAGGAATTAGTTTGGCGGTTTTTTTTGTTCCCTTTTTTATTAATAAGGCTTCGGCTATGATGCCTTCGGCTTGCATAGGATTGTATATTAATGAATCGATTTCAGATGCAAGTTATTTGCAGTGGAAAATCGAAACAACAGAACATTATAGTGTAAACATATGGTTGGAGGATGGCGATGGAGAGATTATTAACATAATATTTTCCACTAGTGATAATTATGATCCGGGGGATTATGAAGTGGATGAAGATGGAGAATACCTCCGTGTATATTTTTCCGACAGTACTATAACCAATGAGTCGGAATCCTTTGAAGATCTTATTTCCCTCGCTGTATCAGAAGCTGATGAATCAAACTTTGACCTTACTGATGATCCTGAGGTTACAAGGCTTCAGATTTTCGGCGGGGATAATTTTAAACTTTATTCTAACAGTGAAAACCTTGCCCTCAGGGCAAGGTCAGAGTTCAGTAGCTGAGCCATCTGAACAATCTGAACAATAGTGTTAAAATGTTACTCCAAGGCCGAGTTGTCCTATTACAAACACAGCCAAGGAGTAACAAAGAATGAGTAGATTTCGAATGTTATCAC
>JAUWIR010000195.1 GCA_030605265.1 Pseudomonadota bacterium
CGGCGCAATGAGCCGGGGCCTCCTTCGGGGGCTCTACGGCTGCATGATGGGGGGCTTGATGGGTGGCCGCTATGGCAGCAGCATGTACGGCGGTCTCTATGGAAGTTCATTAGGATTGAGTGGCATAAGTGGTCTTTTAGGCAGCGGTCTTGGAGGGTTACTAGGTCTTTCGTCCGGAAATGCCGGTTTACAAAATTATCTATTACAATCAACCGGCCTTGATGGAGGATTGGGTGGATTAGCCGGCTTGCAGTCAACATACATAGATCTTGTTAGTCAGATACCTGCAGCGCCAACACCTGCAACGATTACTCCGGTTGCAACGACACCCGTGGCAACTACACCACTGGTAACAGCTCTACCAACGACAACTATTCCACCGATAACAACAGATGTGCCGGCAGCTGTTGTGTCCGGCTTATATTATTATCCTTGGTTTCGGTTTCCTTGGTAATAGTATGATAACAATATTAGGGGGCCTTAAAGGCCCCCTTTTTTTCATATTTACTTATTAAGGCCCTTTGATGGCCTTTATTCGATCCAGCAGTAATCTTGCTTCTACATAATCCGGCTTTATAAAAAGCGCCTTTTGAAGAGCAATAACAGCTTGATTTAAAAAGCCTTGAAAAAAATAAGCATAGCCTAATCCATAATAGCCGGCAGGGTTTTGAGTATCTATTTGAACAATTCTTAAATATTCCTCAAGAGCAAAATCATATTTCCCTTGTTTAAAAAAAACACTGGCTAAATTAATATGGGCTTCTAAATTTAAAGGATCAAAATCCAGCGCCCGTGTATATTGATAAACTGCCTCTTGGATCATCCCTTTAGCTGCATAAGTTAAACCCATATTAATGTAAGACTGAATATTATTCGGATCAATAGCTGCTGCTTTTTGATATTCTTTTAAGGCCTCATCGTAAAGCCCTTTGTTATAAAAAATTACTCCGAGGTTAATATGGGCCTCAAGATTATTCGGATCAATTTGAAGGGCTTTTTGATATTCAGCAATACTTAAATCCAATAATCCTTTAGTAAAATAGGCTATACCCAAATTAATATGAGCGGAAGAATTCACAGGATCAAGTTCAATTGCATGTTTATATTCTGAAATAGCTTGATCAATTTTTCCGCTGTTATAATAAGCAATACCAAGATTATAATAAATTTCACTGGAATTCGGATCAAGGACAATTGATTTTTGAAAATTCTCTTCAGCAGCTTTTAGATTACCTTCCTGAACATATAATGTTCCTAAACAATTATATATTGTCGGGACTTTCGGGTTTATGGAGATTGCTTTTTCCAGGGCCTCTTTGGCTAAGTGTATCTTATCTGAATTAAGGTAACATGTTGCCAGATTAACCCAACTTTCCACATAATTGGGATCAATGGCTAATAATTTTTTAAATTCTTTTTCAGCTTTGTTATATTCCTTTTTGGTTAAATAAATACTGCCTAAATTATTACGGGCCTCAAGAAATCCCGGGTTAAGCATTAAGGCCTTTAAAACCGCCTTTTCAGCCTCACCTGATTTCCCCATGGCTAAATAAACACTGCCAATATTATTATAGGTTTCACTCCTTTTAGGATTGAGTTCGATAGCTTTTTGGAACCTCTCTAAAGCCTTGGGATATTCCTTTAAAGTGTAATATACTACACCGAGGTTATCCTGTAACTCTACATAATCCGGATTTAATTCCAAGGCAATAGTAAACACTTCCAGGGCTTTATCAATTTTACCCAGTCGATTATAAACCGTCCCTAAGTTATTATAAGCATTAACATAAGTGGGATCTAAATTGATGGCCTCCTGTAATTCCTGAATGGCTAAATCCGTTTTATCCAGTTTATCGTATATATAGCCTAAAACAAAATGGGTAAAAACATCTTTTGGATTCACTTTAAGCATTAATTTAAATTGATTTACCGCCCTTTCATAATCACCTAGAGTATAAAAATACGTGCCCATATTTAAATAATCAAGAGTGGTTATCATATCCTTCGGGTCCGGAAGAGAATAAGGTTTTGGGGTTGAAGTTACCGACGAAGTCCAAATATACCCAAGACTTTTCAAACGTTCCCGGGTATCTTGATCCATAACTAAATGGGCTGAGGTGGTCTCAAATTCAGAAACCGATTTCTTCTGCAACTGATTCATCCGCTCTTCTAATTGCTTCACTACCTTTGGTTTGCCGGAAAAAAGATTGTCACTCTCTCTAGGATCATTTTCTAAATCATATAGCTCTGATCGTGGGGCCTTAATAAATTTCCATTTATCCGTTCGCAATCCTTCTAAAGGACTCCAATTATGATTATAGTAGGGATAATAGGTCTCACACAAAATTTCTCTTTTTAAAGGCTTTTTGTTTTCCCCAATTGTATCCATAAGACTTATCCCATGGAATGATGATTGAGATGGTCTATTAATATGTAGAAAATCTAAAATAGTCGGCATAATATCTATGATTGAAGCATTTTCACTGACCTTTAAATTGGCAAAATTTTTCCCCGGGAAGCGCATAATTAAGGGAACATGTAAGGTTGAGTCATAAATAAAAATTGCGTGGGTCTTCTCTGCATGCTCCCCAAGACCTTCTCCATGATCAGAAGTTATGATAATCAAGGTTTTTTCCAAAAGATCCTTTTCCCTGAGGAGCGAAAAAAATCCTCCCAGCGCCCAATCAACGTAAGCAATTTCCCCTTGATATAATCTACCTTGGTAGTTAGTATGAAAAGGTGCGGGAGGTTCATAAGGAGCATGGGGATCAAAGCAATGAAGCCAAAGGAAAAATGGATTTTCCCCTTTTTGCTCCACCCATTTACTCGCGGAATTAATGACCTCTTCTGCTGATCGCTCGTTATACATCATCAGCATTGCATTTGGGTCTTTTTTTAAATAATCGTCATAGTAATCAAATCCTTGGTCAAGACCATACCTGCTATCCAAAACAAATGCGCCAATAAAAGCGGCTGTTTGATAATTATTCCTTTTTAAAATTTCCGTTAAGGTTTCTAATTCATCATTGGCCTTAAAGGTGCCGTTATTTCTTACTCCATGATACAATGGATAGAGTCCGGTAAAAATAGAAGTATGTGAAGGCAAGGTTACGGGAACGGGGGTATAAGCATTTACAAAGGTTATTCCCTCCCTGGCTATTTTATCAATATTTGGCGTCTCTATCTTTTTATGCCCATAGCATCCAAGATGATCAGCCCGCAGTGTATCCAGGGTAATAAGAACGACATTATAATCATTGATTTGAGAAGGTCTATTCTTCTTTACACTATGACAGCCTAAGAACAGAAAAAAAATGGTACTTAATATTAAAAAAAATTTGAATGATCTCGATACATTTCCCATTAACTCTCCCCCTTTTCATTTTCAAATCAAAGTAACTGTTCAATAACATAACAATTGATTGACAATACTATGGATTGTAATTATTATTAAAAATAAATTTGTAGAAATTACCTAATCGGCTATTTTAATGAGGTTATGCATAATGCAAAAGGAAACAATGAAGAAACAAACCTCCGCATCCGCACCCACTACTTATCTTATCGAAAAAATTTATCCCTTTTTCGAAAATTTAACTCCCTTCTTATTTTTTGGAACTTTGATTGGTTTTAAAATCTATCACTTTATTGATAAATTCGATTTTGTAACTGGATTTATGTCTGTTATGTACGGAATAGATCCCAGTTTTAATGGACTAAAAGTAATCCTCTTCTCTCGTCCGGTATTGGATTTTGTTTATACAATTGCGGCCATTTTATTTGATGCTGTTGTTATTTTTAGTTATGCCATTAGGCGTAAACCCTCAAAGCAAGGGAGAGCACATGGTTTCCGGGAACGATGGTATCCTATTATTACTATTCTTCTGCCAATGATTTCATTCACCTATATACTTTATCGGCCCTTCCCTATTGAAAATGATTTATTATTCCATAGCTTATATCAATCAACGAATTTCGTTCATTTGATTGGTATTGCCGGCTTATTCTGTTCTATCATCGGATGCAGTCTCAGCATTATTGTTTTATGGAAACTGAAAAGGTCTTTTAGTCTGATGGTTGAGGTAAGGCAATTAGTAACTACGGGACTGTATAAATATATGCGCCACCCCCTTTATTTTGCTGAATTATTGCATGCTTTAGGTACCATTCTTTTATTACTCAATTCCTTCACTGTCTCCGTATACATTATCTTTGTTACCATGCAGGCGATACGAGCAAAATTTGAAGAAAGAAAATTTTTAAAATTAATTCCGGAATATGCAATCTATAAAACAAGGACCGGTTTTCTTTTCCCCAAATTTCGCACATCAACAAGGGACCGACAAAAATCTTTATAACTCTCTTAAATGGAACCTAAGATAAGAAACTAAATAATGACCTTAATTTTTTCTAACACCCAAATTTATAACAAGGAAACAAGGTGGAAATAATTCCCGGTATCAGTCGTATGGTTGCCTATCTCCTGAAGACAATCAGTAATGATTTTTCAACTTTCATCAAAATACCCAGATACACCATAGAATCAGTCTATAAACTTTCCATTCAATACTGGAACTTTTTTCTTCCTTTTCTTTTCTTTTTATCCTTTATTTACTGGGTGAGTAATTCCGAGGGGAAAATTTGGATAAAAAACTACTTTATCCCTGTTTCCTTCTTTTTCATCATGTTCTTGCGTATTTTAGTCAATATATTGGTAAATCTTAATAAAAATTTTAATCTTCAAGCTTTACTGGGATTAATAAATTCTTTTTTTGTGCTTATTTTTATGGGAATTGTTATTTTTAGCTATCTGGTTAGATCATCACCTAAAAAACAAGCCAGAGGGTTTTGGGAAAGTTTTTTCCCCATGTTTGTGGTAATTTTTCATTTAATAGGATCGTTTCTTTTGGCCACGCAATCAAAAAGCAACTATGTATCCGGCATCTATCTTACCGGCCTAGTTCTTTGTGTTATAGGTGTAGCCTTAAATATTACTTCTATATGGCAGTTAAAGAAATCTTTCAGTATAATGGTAGAAGTGAGGAAATTGGTTAACACCGGTGTTTACCGATTCCTTCGGCATCCCCTTTATACAGGAGAAATGACTCATTTATTGGGTGTTTGCCTTCTTTTTAATAACCCCTTTGCCTATAGCTTTTTCAGGGTTGTTATCATTATGCAATTATCGCGGGCCAAGCTGGAAGAGCGAAAATTAGCTAAATTTATACCGGAATATCGTATTTATAAACAAAAAACCGGTTTTATCTTCCCTAAAATTAAAATACCCTTTCGGCGATTCAAGAAAAACACTGTTTAAACAGGCCCCTAACATACTATCAATAATATTGTTATAACTTATTAATTGAAAAGCTGTAAAGAGCCTGTTAAATAATTTTTTCAAACACTGTTGCCTTTTGTGTTTCTTTAGTCATCTCCCAGAAAGGGCTCAATTTTAACCACTGAGCCATAAGATGAATCTCTAATGAGCGCTTTGATAAAATAACAGCTTCTATGTTGTGTTTTTTCACCAATTGAGCAAAGTAAAGAGGACTCTTTAATTTTTCTATATCATCTAAAATACTGCCATAAACCTCCCACCTGCCGTCAAGGGCAACCTGTTTCCGAGGATATAATTGCCAAATGAGGAACCCTCCAATATCCGAACTATTAAAAATGTTCCCTTCTATCCTTTTGTTCTTCAAATACTCAACAGCCTCCAGAGGATAATCTCCGGATAACCCGATGCCAAAAGTGCGCAGCAAATGAAGATGATCATAAAGGCCATTGTTTATAATAAAAAAGGAAAGGCCCACCAACAAAAAGAAAAGTAAAATACTCACTAAAGGCAGCTGAGGGAAACCCCAATTTTTCTTTTTATGAAAAAAATCTAAAATTCCGTTCATATGTTTAATAGTTACAGGTACGGCTATAATTGCAAATAAAGGGATATTTCTTATAGCCAGGATTGATAAATAAAAAAATGCCCCGCTAGCCAATAGATGAGACAATTTCAACCGCTTGACTTGCAAGAGCAAAAAAATAATGAAGAGCACAAGAAAAATTTTGTAAATTACGGTAGTAGAAAGAATAGGAGCATTTTGAACAGAAAAGGGGGAAATTAATTCAGTAATTTGCGCAAAAATAGAAGGTTTGGTTTTTAGTTCGGAAAAAATCTTAAAGGGGTAGAGAATTCCCTCTATCCCATTAGCATTCACAAATAAGGCCAAGAAAGTCAGCCCAAATAATAAACCTTTTTGCCTCCACTCTGATTTGTTGATTATGGTTTTCGACTTGATAACATATTTTCTGAAAAAATCTTGTAAAAGATCTCCAATAAGGTATAAGCTAATGAAAACAATTCCCAATATATATAATCCGTGCATATTTACCCATAATATTTGGCAAAAGGGAATTATTATCAAAGATAAGCGAGGATGCTCAGAATAATTTTCCAAAAAATAGAAAAAGATAGATAAAAACAAAAAAGAAAAAATCTCCGGCCGCAAAAGAAATCTCTGGAGGGATAGAAAAAGCGCTAAAAGGCAAAATATAATCGAAACAGGATAATATTCTTTTTTGTAAATAGTAAAAAATAGAAAAAGAAAAGTCACCAGAACAACTAAAGTTCGCAAAATGATACTCCCCAAAACCCCGCTGATATTATAAAAAAGAAATAAAACACATTGGAAAAGCCAATGCGAATCAACCCATTTATTCCCTTGCGCTAAATAAGAAAAAATATCGGTCTTAGGGATAGTCCTATTTGAACAAATATACTCTCCTGCCTTTAAATGCCATCCAAAATCAAAATTAACGATTTTGAAGGTCCCCAACAAAACTACTACAAAAAAAAATGTGCCAATTAACGAGTATCTTAGGTTCTTTTTCATGACCGTAATTTATATCATAAGACGCTATAGGTGTCTAGAAGGATGCCCTCCCTTTATGCAATTCTAATTTCAGCCTAAATAAAAGAGTTGCAGATGTTCACTGTGGCGTTATAGGGTGTCTTTTTGTAAAGTTTCTTGGAGAAGCTTCTCGTTAAATCTACTTCAGCTTCTTCTAGGGCCCTGGCTAAATCGTCTAATTGGGAAAGGGGGCTATCACCGGGCCAAAAAAAACTAGAGGCCTTGGCTAGATCTTGTCGAATCTTGGTCCATTCCATTCTTGCTGCCAAGCGGGCGTGATCACTTTTAGCTTTAGCCAACTTAGCCCTTGCATTATCAAACTGTGCGCGAAGGGTTTTGATTTTAAGAAATTTGCCGACTTACTTTGGTAGCCCCCTCTGCATAATCACCAATGGCAAATACCTCTTTTGCATTCTCTACGATGATCTCCGATTCAAAGGCTGAGCAGTTGGTACCCTATGTGATTAAATTGGCAAACATTTGCGCAAGTGTCTTCCAATCTAATGGTAATACATGTAACTCCTTCTGATGTATGTATTCTGAATCATGAGTTATATCCACCCTCTGCTAACTTCTAGATATTCCGGTTTAGAATACCAGATAAATTCCCGGGATTTAACCCTTCCAAACATACACCCTACACGGAAATAATTAATAAATGTTGGGTCCAAATGCCGATGATTAAAAACTACTACAATTACGCTCCCTTACCTGTCACCCCCACGTCTTCCGCCACCGCCACCAGATCCTCCTCCTCTGCGACCACCTGCTCCTCCTGGGCCCCCACCGCGCCCGCCAAGGCC
>JAUWIR010000569.1 GCA_030605265.1 Pseudomonadota bacterium
GCGATACAGGTAAAGACTGCCTCAAGTTGGTCCCTTGTTTTCCGCAGCTCTTCTTCAGTGTGATGAGCCCGGATTGAACGCCTGAATATTTGAGCGATCATTCGTAAAAAGCGAATTTCTTCTTCCTCCCAATGAATTGGATTGGTCAAATTTTCAAACCCTATAAATCCGAATAATTGATTATGGGCCCAAATGGGGATCATCAGCAAAGCTTGCATATTAGGGGTTTCAAAAGGAGAAGTCCCTGTTTTTTCACCAAGGGCCTTCTTAATATCAGGAATAACTACATTATCATTCTTCTTCAACGGGTCCATCCAATGGGGAAGGCTGCTCAAGGGAATCCCCTGTAATTTCCCCTGTCGATGGGAAACACCATGAGCACACCACTCATGAGTGTTGTCAATAAGATTCTCATTACTTTGTATCTCCATCAAATATACCCTACTTAAATGCAGGTAATGCCCAATTTCCTCAAGGGCGGCCTTGATTACTTGTCCTAAGTTCTTGGGGGCCACAAGTGAGGCCGAGATATTAGCTAAAATTTTTTCTATTTTCAATGATTAGTAAATTCCTTTCTTTTTGAAAAAAATATTAAGACTCATAGGTAGAATTGATTTTTTTTGTATTATTGACAACCCTTGCATCATTATTAATTAATACAAGAAAATCTTAAAAGATCAAGAAAAATGATCCGGCAATTCGCATTTTAATATGTTTCGGATCAGGAAAATTTTTTTTCAACACTGGTGAAACCCAGAGGAAGCAGAGTTCACAGAGAGAACATTAGAAAAAATCAGCGTTCTCAGCGTCCTCTGCGTTCTCTGCGGTAAATTTTTTTTAGACGTAGGTTTTATAATAAGAGTTGCCGGCAATGGGCAAGGCCCCTCCATTTTTCAGAAAGGACCTTGTATAAATTGGCTATCTATATATTACTTCTTTTTGATCCGAAAATTTTGGCTATTCCCTGGGTTCTTACTCCCTTCCTCTTATATCTTTCAAATCCGATAAATTCAATCTCTGAGGTAAATCGGCAATGATCCAAAATCTCAGTTTTATCGGACAAAGTATATTTTATGACAAAAATCTTCTTTCCCCACATCCCAACCAACGGTAATGGTACCTCTTCATTTACCATGTCGGCTTGACCGACAATTGTGCCGTCAGGATTAAAAGTTAAGGTTAAATGCCCCTGCTTTTCATTCTCGACAAAAAGGGCGAAAGTGTGTGTTCCATTAAACTGAGCCAGGGAAAGATTAAAAAACAATAAACTCCCCAATATGATGAGAAGAGTTATTCCGGCAATTTTCTTTAACATAATAACCATCTCCTTTTATTCTATTATGATATATTCTTCTTTAAATTCAATAAAAAAATAATCTTACCGGGAAAATAAATAGAAAATACTCAGCACGCTTGTATAAGCCTTAATTTAGCAATCTTTTCTTTTTTCTTCTTAAACTTTCAAGAGAAAATAATCGATAAGAAAATTGACAGGGGTTTATTCCTTACAAAGCAGTATTTTGGTAACTAGCTGAAACTATGCATAAAAAAAATAGTTTACCTACAATGGGCCTATCTCATAAAATGTTTTGGAAAAAAATATATTTACTTCCAGCAGGCTTTTTTCTTTTGATAAGTATTATTTTTCTTTTGGAGAAAAATATAAATTTTGCCTTGGCAGAACAATCAAAGAGCCAATTACCCTTTCAGCTCACCAATTGGGAAGAGACCTTAGACAGTTTCCCCTGCACAAGTTGTCATGAGGATATGCCCATTGAATCTGTAGATGAAAATGACCAACTTATTCTAGATGAACACTCCCATATTAGCCTCAACCATGGAAAGCTGCGCTGCAAAAATTGTCATAATTCGGAAAATAGAGACCTTCTTCAAACAGTAACCTCCAGAACAGTCGCTTTTTCAGAAATGGAGGAAGTTTGTAAAAATTGCCACATAGCTGAATATCTTGATTGGAGTGTGGGGATACATGGAAAACTTACCGGTTTTTGGAACGGCTTACAAAAAGCTCTGCGCTGTGCAGAGTGTCATGATGTTCATTCACCAGAACCTATGACTGCCGTTCCCAATGAACCGCCCCAGCCGCCCCCTGAAATACCCGGGCTCCTGAAAATATTGAGGTTCACAGAGTTCTAAAAGCAGATTAGACACAAGGATTAAGGAATGACCAGAAGAGAATTTATGAAAAAGTCCTTATCAGGATCAAGTGTATTAGCTCTCCCTCCTCTTTTAAACGGCTGTTTATCACCTGAATTTTTCCAAAAACATTTAAAAAAAATTAATAAAAAAGATCTGGATCGAATCATAAAAAGAAAGGAAAAAAAATACAGCCAAAAATTCTCTAAAAAAGCTACCATTAATAGTACACAAGCCATAGAGGAAACTTCCTTTGCTTTCACTTTAGATCTTTCCAAGTGTATTGGTTGCAGAAAATGTGTTGACGCCTGTATTGCTGAGAATAATCAATCAAGAGAACCGAAAATATCTTGGATTGATCTTCTGGAAATGGAAAAAGGCTCTCATAATTTAACTGAAGGAAACAGATACTACCATAGGGAAAAAGTCCCGGCAGAGGGACATTACTATTTACCTGTTCAATGTCAGCATTGTCAAGAGCCCCCTTGTGTTAAGGTCTGCCCGGTGAAGGCTACCTGGAAAGAGCCTGACGGCATAGTGGTCATAGACTATAATTGGTGTATTTCCTGTCGTTATTGTGTAGCTGCCTGCCCCTATGGAGCAAGAAAGGTGAATTGGTCCGCCCCTCGTTTACCGGCTAAAGGAATGAACCCCCAAATGCACTATTTGGGCAATGTTCCTCGGGAAAAGGGAGAGATTGAAAAATGCACTTTCTGTATTCAACGGGTCCGGGAAGGAAAATATCCGGCTTGTGTTGAGGCATGCCCTACAGGTGCTCGAAAGTTTGGCAATCTTATGGATGAAAAAAGTGTTATCCGCAAAATTATGGCCAATAAAAATATTTTTGTTTTAAAAGCGGAATTAAATACTCTGCCAAGATTTTATTACTTTTTTGGATAAAAAAATGCGCAAAAATGATCAAGAAATTTTAAAAAAGTATGATTCCCAATTTTCAGGCTCAAAATTTAATAGTTCAAGATAATGCGTATTTCAATTTCCCAACATCAAAAATAATATAGGTTTGGTAGTTCAGGTTAATTGGTGAGCTAGAAAAACATGGTAAGTCAAATAGGATAAAATAAATCAATTAGGGAATAATTTATTAATTTTTGGTTCATTTTA
>JAUWIR010000176.1 GCA_030605265.1 Pseudomonadota bacterium
TAGGACTGCGGTTGAGTGGACGAATGAATTTTAAATTGTTTTTTAGAATTTCAGCCATCCCGCAAAATAGGGGCTGACCAAATGCACTATTTCTAATGAGGGATTTCAGTAAATTTGATGATCTCTGATTTGCAATAACAATGAGATTGATTACTGCCCCAAATGAGCAGTTATTTCTTATGTATCAGGATATTATACATAGGACAATTGACGGCAAGGAATTTTCACCCCATTAAAGTCTTGCCGGATTGAATAGTCTTATGGCTGCTTCCCATCTCGATTAGGGGATAATACACAATATGGGAGTGCTTGGTGAAAAGATTGGAGAAGTAAAGAGAGGGAGGAAGGAAAAATTCAGTCTGCCTAACCTCCCCCATTAAATTCCGTCCTAAAAAAACAATAAATTTCTTAAATATTTACAATTAGTGCAAGTAGTCATACGAAAACCTTGACCCTCAAAGGAGGAACTTTACCCCTTTACTCTTATACCCATCCACGCAATCTACAGGCCTCTGCCACTCTAGCCACAGACACCAGATAGGCAGCCTGTCGCATATTAATTTTTTCCTGTTGGCTCATATCATAAACTTTGTGGAAGGCATGGGTCATTTTAATGTCAAGTTTATTGTAAATCTCCTCTAATTCCCAATAATAGTTGTAAGTGTTTTGGACCTGTTCAAAATAGGAAACAGTAACTCCGCCGGCGTTGGCCAAAAAATCAGGTATTACAAAAACATTATTTTGCTGAAGGATGTCGTCTGCCTCAGGTGTACAGGGGCCGTTGGCCAGCTCACAGGAAATTTTACATTTAATATTATCCGCATTTCGTTCAGTGATAACCTGTTCCAGGGCTGAAGGAAAAAGGACAGTAACCTCTAACTCCAGCAGCTCTTCATTAGTGATTTCATCCGCCTCGGGGAACCCTTGGAGAGTGCCGGTTTGCTGCTTGTACTTTACCAAGGACTCCGGGTCAATTCCCTTTTCACAGTAAATCCCACCCTTGGAGTCTGAAGCTGCTACCAGTTTAAGGCCGAGTATTTTATTGCCAAGGAGCGCAGCATGTTGACCGGCATTTCCGAACCCCTGAATAGCCATGGTTTGACCGTTAAGATCTATGTTTAATTTCTTGGCTGCTTCGCGGGTAACATAGATACCTCCGCGGGAGGTAGCATCACTGCGTCCGGCCGAACCCCCTATAGCCAAGGGTTTACCGGTGATGACACAGGGATGGTGTCTACCCAATATCGTCTCATATTCGTCCATCATCCAGGCCATTATCTGAGGTGTGGTATAAACATCCGGAGCAGGTACGTCCTGGGCAACGCCAATATTTTGCCAGATAGCTCGAATATATGCTCTGGCAAGGCGCTCTTTCTCGGTTTCAGAAAGTTCTTTCGGATTACAGGTAATGCCTCCTTTGCCTCCTCCCAGGGGAAGGTCAACAACCGATGTCTTCCAACTCATCCAGGCAGCCAGGGCACGAACAGTATCAATAGTTGCATCCGGGTGCCACCGCAGCCCTCCCTTGGCAGGACCACGGGCTGTATTATACTGGACCCGATAGCCGTGAAATATCTTGCTGGAACCATCATCCATCTTAATTGAAAGAATTACTCTTATTTCCTTCATGGGCCAACGTAAAAATTCATGGATGGCCGCCTCAAGTCCTAATTTTTCAGCAGCAGTATCTAATTGCTGTTGTGCCATCAAAAACGGATTATTATTTGACATGCATACCCTCCTTAGATATTTAATTTTTATAATGATGAAAGAGTAACCCTTTAAATTGTTTATCCTAATATCTTGTCAACTTCTTCCTGATCGGCGTCCATAACATATTTAATGCCTGACATTTCCGCAGTCTCTCTGGTCAAGGCGCATATATCATTACGATCAATATGTTTAAGAGCAAATTTACGTTCACCGGCCATGAGTTGTTGGAGCCCTTGGGTAAGACGGTCAATATAAGTATAAATGCCAATCGCCCCCGGAGGAATCAGCTTAAAATCTTTGCCGTATTTTTCCTTCAATTTCGGGGCAGTAATAAAGAGGTCCTCTACATCAATCCAATTTCCTTTTTTAACAATCGAATTCTTCTGTTTGGACTCCTCATCAAAATAATGCATCACTGTGCCGTCTTTTTCAATATCTTTTTCCATCTTCTTTTTCAGCATATTAGCCTGGGTATTGCCCACCATGGCGGCAGTCATGATGGAGCGGCCCATACAGGCAGCCTTAATATATGGGGCTCCAAGGGCAAAGGCTTTAAAAATGTGGTCTTCTAAAGAAATACCGCCGGCCATGGCGCAATCAGGGACAAATTTTCCCTGCTCATGCAGTCTTTTTAGGTAGTTATAAAGAAGGCATTCAAGCTGAACAGTCGGTATGCCCCACTCATTCATCATCCGCCACGGGCTCATTCCGGTGCCGCCACCGGCGCCGTCTACAGTCAAAAGATCAATTTTGGCCTCGGAAGCAAACTTCACTGCTCTGGCCAGATCAGCAGGCCTATAGGCCCCTGTCTTCAAAGTGACGTACTTGGCGCCAACCTTACGCAGATGATCCACCATCTGATAAAAAGCATCTTCATCTACCATACCTAATCGGGAATGACGCTCGAACTCTTTAAAGTCACCATCCTTAAAGGCCTTTTGAATAACAGGGTCTGTCGGGTCAGGCAGCACAATATAACCACGTTTTTTTAATTCAAGGGCTTTTTTAAGGTCAGGAATTTTCACTTCACCGCCGATATTTTGGCCCCTTGTCCCCATTTCAACTCGAAAATTTCTACACCAAGCTTCTCTATTACGTATTCCGGCACGCCAAGGCGGGTATCCTCCACATTGGCCTGAACTATGACCCCGCCGAATCCTTTATGCCATTTTTGGAATGTCTTGACGCGACGTTCCATCTCAGGTGAACGGACGATTCTGCCTTTTTTTATCTCGGCAGCCATGTCCATACCACATATGTTTTCACCGGCCACCACCATGATACCTGATATAGCTGCGCCAATAGCCATACTTTCCCAGTGAACTCTGGCGATCTCGGTAGAGCCGACTGCACCGGTAAAGGCGGGAAAACGAAGTTTTATTTTATTTTTGGCCCCAATCTCTGCAGAAAGGTCCACAGCCGGAAAAGTAGCTTTGTCGGAATCCGCTTCAACACCCACGGCCCCAACGCAAGTCCCTTGGATATTGAAATGAGAAAAATCATTGGGATAGTCTTTCTCAGAACCTGCAATTACTTCGCCAAAGGGTTCAGGGTAAAGATTTTCTCTCCCCCTGAGGGCAGAGCGCCCCAATTTCACAAAGACCGGGACAGCCGTCAATACAGGTTACACAAAGACCGGAGGAGGGAGAAACTTTCACCCGGTTTTTGGTAAGGGTTGCCGGACTGGCATTAGGTTTACTTAAAGTCATTGTATTCCTCCTGTTGATAAATTTTAAACCAGTTAGAGAGCATTGAGTTAGTAATTGATTACTTTTTGCCGGGGATTATATGGCAACCAATTGCCTAATATAGCCGCATTGTGATAAATTAGCATTTCCCAGATTATGTGTCAAGAAAAATACATTTAGATTGGGTAAATTCAACGAAAATCGCTCAATCCTTACACCCGAGTCTTTTTTCTATAAGAGTACAGGAAACAATAGTAAGTTGAAAAGTTTAAGAGCCCAAAAATTTAAATAAAAAATGTTTAGATATATAAGGCAATTTTGCCGAAATTGTACTTAAAAATTTGTATATTTTAGGCAAGTGTGTAATAATAAATTATAAATTGATGAAGCAATCTTCGGGGAATTAGACCCCTGAAGAGATTAAAAAAAATATTTCAATGAGTTTAAATTATTAAGACCATAGAAATGAGGATTTCAAGTATTGACGAAATTATTTGGATGCAATAAAATTTGCCTTGATTAATAAATTATTGAGGAATAGTAAGCATGGATGAAAAAAAGATCAAAGTCAGTACCGGCATATTAGTTATTGATGAATTGATTGATGGTTTGAAATGGGGAGATAATGTGGTATGGCAGGTAACCAGTACTTTGGAATATTCCTGGCTCGTACGTCCCTTTGTTGCAGATGCTCTTAAAAAAGGAATTGATATTATTTATATACACTTTGACGAATATGCCATATCCGGAATATCTCCTCCCGGCAAGATAATTCCTATTGATCCGACCCAGGGTTTTGACTATTTCTACCGCGCTATCCAAGATGTGATGGAATCTTCAGGGAAAAAAATATACTACATCTTTGATAACATCTCTTTACTGGCCAGGCAGTGGGGAAGTGATGAGTCTTTGGCCAATTTCTTTCGCACAGTCTGCCCCCGCCTCTTTGAACTTGATACAATCGCCTATTTTGGCTTACTCAGAGGGAGCCATAACAATCAAACCATTGCCCGCATCAGGGATACTACTCAAGTATTGATTGATTTTTATGTTCAGAACGGCCAATCACACATCCGTCCGATCAAGGTATGGGATCGGTATTCCCCTACTATGTTTGAAACACATGTTCTGATGTCTTCTCTCGGCAAAGCTCCTGAAGGCCCATGGGAAGGAATCGAAGAGCTGCCAAAAATAATGGCCAATCAGAAGCCGCCTAAATCCGAATATCTTCAACCAATTGAATCATTACTTCAGCACCTGAAGACCAGGGCATGTTGGTCACGTGCCAATTGCGAGGCCCTGCGCATGGAATTGATCAAGACCCTGATCAGCCAACGGTCCGAGTATTTTGAGATAGCCAGAAAATATTTTTCATTAGAGGACATTGAAAAGATTCATAAGCGTTTGGTTGGTTCAGGAAGAATAGGCGGAAAGGCAGCCGGAATGCTTTTAGCGCGAAAAATCCTGGAACTGGCCGCCGAAAATGATATGCCTGAGCTGAAGGATGTGTTTCAAGAGCACGATTCCTATCATATCGGTTCCGATGTTTTTTTCGAATTTTTGCTCGATAATGACCTTCTCTACCTTTTAAGTCAGCAGTACAAGGATAGAAAGGCCATTGTTTCCGAGTTTCCTAAACTGCGAAAGCTTTTTTTGGAAGCTTCTTTTCGACCGGAAACCCTGGCCCAGCTTCGGCAATTGTTGGAACATTTCGGTACCCAACCAATTATTGTACGTTCTTCAAGCCTTTTGGAAGATAACTTCGGATATGCTTTTGCAGGTAAATATGATAGTGTTTTTTGCACTAATCAAGGAGAATTTACAGAGCGGTTCCATGATTTTTTAAATGCCGTAAAGTTGGTTTACAGCAGTGTGTTAAAGCCCGATGCCCTCCTCTATCGCATTAAACACAAATTGATTTATACTGATGAACAAATGGGCATTTTGGTTATGCGTGTGGAAGGGCGCCAGGTGAGCGATAAATTGATGCCGATTATTGCAGGCGTGGGCTTTTCCCGGAACTTTTTCCCATGGTCACCCCGCATTAATATTGATCGGGGCTTGCTGAGGATCGTGTTCGGTATGGGCACCCGGGCTGTTGACCGTGTGGGAAATGATTATCCCAGGATGATAGCGTTAAGTCATCCGAATATCCGTCCAGTTCTCTATGAGTCTGAAATAAGGCATTATTCACAGCACTCCATTGATCTGATAGATCTGGCATCAAATCAATTTATTACCATGCAGGTTGATGAAGTAATAGACATGGAAAACTTACCTGCCTATAAATATCTCCTTTCCGTTTATAAAGACGGGACCCTTTCCGATCCTATCAGTTTCATGGCGTGTAAGAGCGCTGAGGCTAAAGTCCTCACCTTCAACAACCTTATTAAAAAAACTCCCTTTGCCTCTATCATGAACAAAATTCTGCTTAAATTAGAAGAGGGGTATGGTATTCCAGTAGATATTGAATTTGTAGCGGATATAGACGAAAAGGGCCAAATAAAAATAAATCTATTGCAGTGCAGGCCACTGAGCGAGGTGCGTGATCAGGAGAAGGTATCTTTACCTGACCAAATTGATCCCAAAGATATCCTTTTCCAAACAGACAATTGCGTGAACACCGCCCTTGTTGATAAGCTTCGCTATATAGTTTATGTAGACAGCGATGCTTATCAGGAGTCACCCAGAGATAATAAATCACAAGTAGGCCGAGCTATCGGACGTATCAATGGAGCCATAGAGGCGGCTGATGAATCATATATCCTGATTGGACCGGGGCGCTGGGGAAGCAACAACATTGATTTGGGTGTAAATGTTACTTACGCCGACATTGATGCCTCATCAGTAATAGTTGAGGTAGCCAAAAGTTCCGGGGGCTTCGTTCCTGAAGTCTCTTATGGCACGCATTTTTTCCAGGACCTGGTGGAAGACAGAATTTTTTATCTGGCAGTCTATCCGGGGCTAACCAATAATTTTCTTAATGAAGAATATTTACGCAATGCGGATAATGCTTTTAGTGAAATGGCTGCTGAATTCAAACCGCTTTCATCAATAGTGCGTGTAATTAAAATGGAAAAAAATTTTCGTCTAATAATGGACAGGCAAAAAAATCGAGCCATTTGTTTTTGTACTTCAGATTAAAGGTGTAAGGATATCTATAGATATTAACTAATATTATATTAAATCATTTTTTTTATTTTTTTATTTAAGAGGGATTCAGGTGGAAACAAAAGCGGATAGAATTATCATTGCTATTTTACGCACTCTGCAAGATATACAAAAACCAGTCGGTGCAACAGTAATAGGTAAAAAAATTCAATCATTCGGCATAGAACTTAGCCCACGGACCGTCAGATATTATCTTGCCATTACTGACAACGCCGGATTTACAAAAAACATTGGTAATAAACGCGGCCGCGTAATAACCCCTGAGGGAGAAAAAGAGGCAAACAATGCCTTTGTCATGAACAAAATAGGGCTTGTGGCCTCCAAGATAGACGAGTTTTCCTATAAAATGAATTTCTCTGTATCCAAACTCACCGGTAATATTGTTTTGAATATTTCTATAATAAATTTGCCGGATTTAAAAAATGCCTTAAAATATATAAGTCATGTCTTTCACAAAGGGCTAGGTATGGGGCATTATGTTGCCTTTGGAAAATCGGCCGGCCAGTTGGGCGACTTCCATATTCCGGCAGGAAAAATCGCCATAGGTACAGTATGCAGTGTTACCATTAACGGTATATTTCTTAAGGCGGGGATTCCTGTGTCTTCCCGTTTTGGCGGCCTGCTTGAAATAAGAAACGGGCAGCCTGGTAGATTTACTGAAATTATTGAGTATAGCGGCTCTACGCTTGATCCTTTGGAGATTTTCATCAAGGGACATATGACAAGTGTCAGCCAAGCCGCAGAGACTGGGAACGGATTAATAGGAGCCGGCTTTCGGGAAATACCTGCTGCAGCTATTCCGGAAGCAATCAAAATAAAAAAAAGGCTTATGAAGATAGGGCTTGGAGGAATTTTATCCATTGGCGACCCCGGGCAGGCATTACTTGACATCCCCGTTTCCGAGGGCAGGGCGGCTATGATCGTTGTAGGAGGAATAAATCCACTTGCTGCCTGTGAAGAGAACGGTATTGAAACTCATAATCTGGCCATGAAAACCTTATTCGAATTTAAAACATTATTCCCTTTTAGTGAATTGGAAAAGTATATTTAGATTTCACTATGGCCGGATATTATTTAGCTGCTCGGAATAATTCCTTTAAAACAATGAGTAAGATCAAGGACTCAATATTTCCCATTTGCAGTTGCTGGAATTTCATCACTTGTGTTGCTTTATCACCAATCCCTGCCAATAAGTTGCTTATCAAGAAATGGTATACACTTTAATTTTTCTTTTTACTTTTAATAGGTTACTTCATTAGTCCGCCTCAAAGTAAATATGGCACATTCTTTGCTCATTTAAAACCTTTAAACGCATTACTCAATATATCATTATATTCATAATAATATATTATTTATTATTAGTAAAAATTATTTTCAAGCTACTTAATAAGTACTTTTAGCTGTTTATTAAGATATAGAGAATACTTTGGGGATTGAAAGCAATGGCGCACAAAGAGCCTTATCCGGAGTTTCAAGAAGGGAGTAAGTATAATTTAAAAATCATA
>JAUWIR010000121.1 GCA_030605265.1 Pseudomonadota bacterium
CTATCAGGCAGGAATGGTCCCTATTATGGTCCCTGATCTAAAGCAGCCTTCAAATGAGATAGCCGCCCTGACCTATAAAATTTTCCCTTCCTTAAATGAGGTAAAACATTTTCTTTCAATTCAAAAAAGAATATTTCTCTAAAAATCACATTTTTTTACTAAGAAAATACCCTCTAAATCCGAAGAGAAAATAGGGCTACTTTCTAGTTGTACCGGACACTCTAAATTGATTAATTGGTATTTATGAGGGACCGGATTAAAGTTTTTTCCTATACCAATGTGAATATATATAATGAAACCGTTGGTAGTCTGCCTTACCCATTGTTAAAGGCAGAGCCGACTATCTCTGGCCACCTCCGGAGGAGGTGGTTTTCTAAGTTGAAATAAATAAATCCCTTGACAATTAATCAGTTACAGTATAACCTTATAGCCATGTATCAGCATTCCTTCTCAGTTCTCCAAGAAAGAAGAACACTGAAGGAGCATTTTTTTATTTTTTTAAATTAAATTACCCAAGAGAGTAAAGACTCTTCTCTTGGGTAAGTATTAAGTTGTGGATAGATTATCTGAGGCTACAAAAGTCTATAGCTTTTCCTGAGCTTTAAAGAAACATCCCAACTTATCAATTTTTATAGAAAGGAGGGATATTTTATATGGCTCAAGGACAAGTAAAGTGGTTTAATGATCAAAAAGGCTTTGGCTTCATCACAGTCTCAGGTGAAGAAAAAGATGTTTTCGTGCATTACTCTTCAATAACCGGATCCGGATTTAAAAGTCTGCAAGAGAACCAAATGGTAGAATTTGATATTCAGCAAGGTCAAAAAGGACCACAGGCTGTGAATGTAAGACCACAATAGCATTAATAAATAATATTTCAAAAAAAAGGTGATAGGATCTTATCTATCACCTTTTTTATATTAACTCCATAGGCTTACCAATCTGGATCTTCTCTAAAAGTGTGTCACTTAATTAACAAATCTTCCCAAAGCTTTAATAATCATCCATTTTAAGTTTATAGAATTCCCTATCAATATTATGGTAAATTATATTTTCTTTTACAGTGATGAGTTCATGAAAGAATGCATTATGGGGACTGATCCACAAATAAGAACATTTATTGAAGAGGAAAACAGAAAATATATCGATAAAGTTAAGAAGCTGTTTGGTGATGCTCGGAAAAAAGGGGAAATTCGCCAAGATATTAAAATCGAGTTTGTTATGCATATGTTTAATATGATGAAAGAAATTTTCAAGGATGACGACCTTACAAAACTTTACCCGGATACTGCCTCCTTTATAAAAGATATTTTTAATTTTTTCTACTATGGGGTGTTATCAAGGGAAAACTCATGAGGAAGAAAAATATTTTATTACTTGTTTTTATTTTGTCCTTCTTTGCATTTGCATTTCAATATGCTTGGGCATATAAAATTGAGCACAGTGGACAGTCCTCCGGGTGGGTGATAATTGGTGATAAATTTAAGGCAGGCGCACGATATATTCCTGAAGTGAGTATGATTCAGGAGGTAACTGAGACAGAGAGTATTGATGGGGAAATTTCACTGAATGCCTCTATTTCTGATGATAGCTCTGATCTAAACTTTTATCGATGGTGGGCCCGCTATGGTTCAGAGCAGATGGAGATTAGGGTTGGGCTTCAGAAAATAAATTTTGGGCCTGCCACAATTTTGCGTTCCTTAAGGTGGTTTGATCGGTTGGATGTACGCGACCCTTTAGAGCTTACTGACGGAGTATACGGGGTATTGTCACGCTATTATTTTTTAAATAATGCTAATTTCTGGCTGTGGGGATTATATGGTAATGATGACCCTAAAGGTCTGGAGATATATAGAACTGATGACCATAAATTAGAATTGGGCGGGCGGTATCAATTCCCTGTGCCCTTGGGAGAAATGGCTCTTACTCTTCATCAAAGAGATATAGATGCTGATGATTGGAACAGAAAAAGGGAAACCTCCATGTCTGAGGGAAGGGAATATCGATATGCTCTTGACGGCAGTTGGGATATTATTGCCGGTGTTTGGTTTGAAGCTTTTTTAAGTGAGATACAAATAAGTGAAGATAAAACATTATGGCGTAGGTATTTGACCATTGGTTCTGACTATACTTTTGATTTTGGTCCGGGGATTCATCTTTTAGGTGAGCATTTTTTCCATAGGAGCAAGGAAGATATAGGCGGGGAGGATAACACTTCTAATGTATCTGCGCTTTCTGTAGATTTCAGTATAGGAATACTGGACTCGATAAGGGCCATAGGCTATTTCAACTGGGAGGAAAAAACAACTTCCACCTATTTTGGATTGCAGCGCACCTACGATAATTGGATAATAAATTTGAGCTTTTTTTCCAATAGCGAGGATGAAACAGGGACCTATAGCGGGACAGGAGCTCAGGGATTGGTTACTTATAATTATTGAAATAAAAAAAATATGAAACCACAGAGATCACAGAGATAAACTAAAAAGATATTATCTAAAACTATTGATTTACATTCAATATTAGAGCCTGTACTTTTAACAAAATATTCAAAGAATTATTAGGAATGGGTTTGAATCGAAAGGCATTAAATATGTGAGGCAAAAAGAAACAGATTTAACCATATAAAGGTAAAACAATAGGAAGACACAGAGAAAGATTAAAGGATGGTATAAAGAGGTTAATAATATAAGATATTCTCTGTGTTCTCTGTGGTTAGATTTTGATAATCAAATAAGGGAAAAATAATGGAAGTAATTAAAATAGAAAACCTGGTCAAACAGTATCCCATGGGGGGGCAAAAATTTACTGCTTTAAAGAATATCAACCTGAATTTTGAGAAGGGTGAATTCTGTGGATTTATTGGCCCAAGCGGATCAGGCAAGACCACCTTATTAAATATTATTGGCTCTCTTGATATGCCCTCCGAAGGAAGCGCTACCGTCTTAGACAGAAAAATAGAAAAACTTTCCCACATAGAAGCTGCCCGTTTGCGCAGAAAGCACATGGGTTTTATTTTCCAGACCTATAATCTGCTGCCTGTGTATACAGTCTTTGAGAATGTTGAATTCCCTCTTTTAATTATGAAGATGTCCGCTGAGCAAAGAAAGAGGAAGGTACAGGATGCTTTAGAATGGGTAGGCCTTACAGACAAGGCTGAAGCAAGGCCTGCTCAGCTTTCAGGAGGACAATCACAGCGCGTGGCCATTGCCAGGGCCATAGTCAAACAACCGGAACTTGTGCTGGCTGATGAGCCCACGGCAAATCTTGATGCTGAAAATTCCTACAATATCTTAGAGACCATGGTAAAATTAAACCGGGAATTATCTACTACTTTTCTTTTTGCCACCCATGACGAGAAGGTAATTGGATATTTGAAGAGAAAAGTATACCTGGTTGACGGACAGGTTGCCAAAGATGAGATTGTTAAATTAAAAGAAGGCACAGAGGCACAGAGGCACAAAGAAAAATGAAAACATATAAAGATTTGCAGGTCTGGCAAAAATCAATGACTTTAGTTGCTGAAATATATAAGATTTAGGCAAGACAACTTTGTGCCTCTGTGCCTTTGACTCTCTGTGCCTGAGTAGTTACAAAGAAGGTAAGAAACAATGTTGGAGCTACAACTTGCATATAGAAACATCAAAGGGGCGGGGCTGCGTACCTGGTTGAATGTAGCCGTTCTCTCCCTGATTTATGTCATCATTATCTGGCACCAGGGGATTTTTAGCGGTATGCTCAAGCAGGGCACCAGGGCGATGATTAATGATGAGGTTGCCGGGGGCCAATATTGGCACAAAGACTATGACCCCTTTGATCCTCTCTCTTTTGATGAAGTCATGGACCGATCCCAAAAGAGTTATCAGAGTTGATTCATGATAATAAAGCCACACCAATTTTATTCCGGCAAGCAGCCATCTATCCTGAGGGAAGGATTCAGACAGTTCTTTTAAAGGGGATAGATCCTCAGCAGTCAATATTAAGTATTCCCTCCCATAAGCTCAGCTCTCCAGGGGATGAGGTGCCGATTTTAATTGGTGAGCGAATGGCCAAAAACATTTCCGCCAAAATTGATGACACTATAACTATACGCTGGAGAGATGTTAAGGGGACTTTTGACGCTGTAGAGGGAAAGATAGTCGCCATAATGAAAACAGATGTAACCGGTATTGATAAGGGACAGTTATGGGTCCCCTTACAAGAGCTTGAAAAGATGACCTGCTTGCCGAATGAAGCTACCATAATCGTGGTAGACCAAAATGTAGACCAAAATATTTCCTACAAGGCTCAATTTGCTGATTGGGAATTTAAAAGTCAAAAATTTTTACTAAAGGATATTACTTCCATGGTCAAGAGCAAAAGAATATCAGCAGGTATCCTGTATGCCATATTGCTTTTTCTGGCCATGCTGGCCATCTTTGACACGCAGGTTTTGGCCATCTTCCGACGGAGAAAAGAAATCGGCACCCTTATGGCTTTGGGGATGACACGCCGGCAGGTAGTAACTGTGTTTACTCTTGAGGGCGCCATGCACGGGATACTGGCCATCTTTTTGGCAGCCTTGTATGGAATCCCCTTTTTGATTTATTCCGCCAAAACAGGAATGGCCCTCCCCCAGACAACAGATGACTACGGGTTTGCCCTGGCCCAGAGATTATTTCCTTCATATTCTCTGGGGCTTGTCTTGATCACTATTCTTGTGGTCATGAGCACAGTGACCATAGTAAGCTTTATGCCGAGTAGAAAAATTTCTCATTTAAAACCAACAGAAGCCTTGAAAGGGAAAATATCATGATGGCTTTTTTACTGAAAGGCTTGGCCAGGGATCGCTCCAGAAGTTTATTTCCAGTGCTCATGGTAAGCGCCGGGGCTTTTTTAACTGTTTTTCTCTATAGCTGGATGTATGGGGCCATGGGAGATTTGGTCAGCTCCAATGCACGATTTGATACCGGGCATGTAAAAATCATGACCAGGGCTTATGAGGAGTTGGCTGATCAGATACCTAATGATCTGGCCCTTTTGGGGATCGACCGGCTTTTGGAACAATTGCGCAAGCAGGAAGCCGGCATGATTTGGGCCCCGCGTATCCGCTTTGGAGGTCTTCTGGATATCCCGGATGAGCAAGGGCAAACACGGGCACAAGGCCCCATTATGGGCCTGGGAGTTGATTTATTCGGCCCTTTATCACGAGAAGTTGAGACACTGAATTTGCAACATGCTTTAGTGCGGGGAAGGTTACCTAAGCAGGAGAATGAGGTCCTCATAAGCGATGAGTTTGCCGAAAGACTCGGCGTGAATATCGGTGAAACAGCAACGTTGCTGGGATCAACCATGAACGGTTCCATGGCTATGTATAATTTTACAGTTGCCGGGACTGTGCGTTTTGGTGTAGCGGCCATGGACAGAGGGACTATCATTGCTGATATCAGGGGTGTTCAGTACGCTCTTGATATGCAGGACGGCGCAGGAGAGATTGTCGGGTACACAGAGAATATGTTGTATGCTGATGAGGCCATGCTGAAATTAGCTGAAAAGTTCAATAACAATTTTTCCCGTCTTGATGATGAGTTTTCCCCCATAATGGTTTCTTTGAGCCAACAAAATGGTTTGGCTGAATATCTTGGGCTTGCGGATAAAGTGGGAGGCATTATTGTTGGTATCTTCATTTTGGCCATGTCTATAGTGTTGTGGAATTCAGGCTTAATGAACAGCCTTCGCAGATATGGAGAGATCGGCGTTCGCCTGGCCATGGGAGAGCCAAGAGGAAGTGTTTACCGCTGGATGATTTTTGAATCAATCATTATCGGCATTGTAGGCTCTATCCTGGGAACCCTCCTTGGATTGGCTATTGCCTATTATCTTCAATTTACAGGAATTGATGTAGGAAATTTCTTACAAAAATCAACTGTTCTTATATCCAATGTAATACGAGCGCGGGTTACAGGATGGAGCTATATTATCGGTTTCATCCCCGGGTTGGTTGCTTCCGTGGCAGGGACTATGTTTGCCGGCATCGGGGTTTATAGGCGGCAAACCTCTCAATTATTCAAGGAGCTTGAAGTATGAAATGGTGCACTTTTTTTATTATTCTTTTCACCTGTAGTTTTCTCTATGGGGCTGAGCCAATCATAAGAGTAAGCAAACCAACAACAAGTGTAGCCAAAACAACAAAAAGAGCTGCTGAGCCAAAAGGGGAGGCGGAACTAATCACAAGCGCGGCCGAACCGATAACAGGAGCGGCTGAAACAATAAAGGTGGCTGAGACAAAAGGGACGGCTGAACCAATCACAGGGTTGGCCATATTAAATAAGGTGGATGAAAACTACGTTGCTGAAAACCGCAAATCCATATCAACAATGATTATTAAAGGCCGCAGAGACAAACGCACGCTTCAGGCACAGTCATGGGTGCAGGGAGTGGAAAAATCCTTTACCGAATATTTATCTCCAGCACGAGACCGCGGGACCAAAATGCTTAAACTGGAGGAAGAATTGTGGATCTATTCGCCCTCTACTGATCGCATTATTAAAATAGCGGGGCATATGCTTCGGCGCTCAGTAATGGGGTCCGATCTTTCCTATGAAGATTACATGGAAGACCCGAAACTGAGTAATATGTATTCGGCAACGATTATTGGAGAAGAGACCATCCATGAACATATATGCTATGTTCTTGAACTGACCGCCAAAAAAGAAAAAATTGCTTACCACCGTCGTAAGATATGGGTGGATAAGGAACGCTTTCTCCCCTTAAGAGAAGAGCGGTATGCCAAAAGCGGCAAATTATTAAAGACTTTTACCATAAATGAGGTTTTTCAGTTGAAAAATCGCTGGTATCCCAAAAGGATGATTTTCAAGGATGTCTTAAAAAAAGGGGAAGGCACCGAGCTTATAATTGACTCCATAGAGTTTAATGTAAAAATTCCTGACTATATTTTCTCAAAGTCCTCCTTGCGCAAATAAAAAAAAAGAAAAATAACTGACGCTTTAATGGAGGCCCCAGATTTTTATGCTGGTATTAAACTCTTTACCTTGGTGAATTCCTCCGATTTTTTTTCCGCAACCCATAAATCATAATTCGTTTGCATATTCAACCATAACTCAGGTGTGGTATTAAAAGCTTTTGATAAACGTAAGGCCATATCCGGAGTAATTGATCCTTTCTCATTTATGATTTTAGATAAAGTTTTTCTTGAAACTCTTAAATCTTCAGCTACTTTTGAAATAGTTAAAGAGAGGGTTTCCAGGTAATGTCTTTTTAGTATCCCCCCGGGATGGGTTGGTTTTCTTATTCTAATAGGCATATAATCCTCCTAATGGTAGTCTTTATAATCCACTATATAAGCATTTCCATTTATAAATTTAAAAACTTTTAATCATAATATTAGTGTAACTTTAAAGGTTACAGCTGTCAAAAAATTTATATTGCTCCCATTAATATAATATAAAAAAATTTGCTTTTAATTCAAAATTGACATAAAAAGTGTCAACTACTGGTTATCATAATATGTATTCGGCAATGGTTATTGAAGAAGAGACCCTCCGGGAACATACATGCTATGTTCCTGAAGGAGACAACATGGATCTTATTTTGCTGTTGCCACTCACACCCATAGCTTTGGTGAGATTACAGGAACAATAAAAAGGTAATATTTTTATTTGAAAAGTATTAAAATTTTTTTTATAATAAAGTGTTCGTTAATCAGTATTCATTTAAAATATTAAAACAAATTATTATTATTAAGGAGAAGTAAATGACTTTTAAAAATTTATTTATATTTCAGCTTAAACAACATTACCCTATAAAAATAATACCTATCCTATTATCCTTAGTTTATATTATGTCTTGTAGTTCAATAATAAACCAAAAGAGTAATATCCCTTCTCATTCAGCTAAATCTTTACAAAAAACTCAAATAGAATTATTTGTGATGAGTCAATGTCCGTATGGGGTTGAAGCAGAAAAAGCCATAATTCCGATAATTAAGAAATTCCACGATCAAATAATCTTTCATCTTAATTATATTGCTGAGGAAGTAGGTGAAGAAAATCAGAAGGAACCGCTTCCACCATCTATAGAAGAGATTAATTCCCCAAAAATGTCCGATCCTGTCGAAATGATGGATCAATGCGAGGGAGAGGCTGTATATGAAGGAGGAAGATTTAAAAGTCTCCATGGAAAAGAAGAAATCGATGAAAACATCCGGCAATTGGTAATGGCTAAATATTATCCGGAAAGATTTTTGGATTATCTTCTCCTCCGCTCGGAAAATTTTCATACTGATAACTGGGAACAAGCAGCAACATCTGCCTGGATTGACTGCGATAAGATAAAAAAGCTCGTCCAAGATGAAGGGGAGGATCTTTTATGCAAAAACATCCAAAAAGCCAGGGAACTTCAGATCTCCGCTTCCCCCACCCTTTTGCTAAACGGAGAAAAAATAAAAGGCCCAATTACCTATAATGCAATTTCACGTAACCTCTGTTGGGCCACCTATCAGCCGGAAAAGTGTCAAAAAATTCCAATTTGCAGCAATGACTTTGATTGTTCAGTAGAAGGAAAAGTTGGAGTATGTCTTAACCCGGATACAAATAACGCGCGTTGTCAATTTACCGATCCTGTGCAGGTCAAACTTGAGGTGATAAGGGCTTCAGATTGTTCATTCTGTGATCACACATCTTTTTTGGAATGGACCAAAAAAATGTTTCCGGGAGTGGAAGCAGTTGAAATAAATCCCAATTCACCACAAGCGGAAGCCTTAATTCGGCAATATTCACTACAAACCCTTCCAGCCTTTCTTTTTTATTCAAATATACAAAAAACCGCACGCTATATGAAAATAAAAGATATGCTTCAACCTGAAAAAGACCGCTTCCTTTTAGCTGAAGATCAAATAAAAGTCTCTTCTTTTATTCATAGGCCAATTCAAAAAGAGAGTTTTTCTTTTTTTACAGAGGGCTTTTCTTCTTTGGGTCTTAAGGCTGCACAAGAGCTAATTCAGACCGGGTTAACTAATTCCGCCACTTTTCGTTTCCACCCTTTAGCTCAAGTAGTGAAACAGGAAAAACCCAAGGCACAAATACTTAACCTTGTCCCCTCGGGAGACAACAACCTGATTCTTACTCCTTCAAAACCTAAAATCACTTTTCAAGCTCCAGGCGGATTAAAAGAGGTTCAAGAAGATATTCGCCAATTATGCATTTTTCGTCATTTTTCAAATCGATATATACCCTATCTTGAATGTATTTCAAATCTTTCCATCACTCAGATTGAAGGGGGGGATTGGAAAAACTGCCTAAAGAAAATTAAACTGGAGGAAAAGCGCTTAAGATCTTGCACTCATGGAAGAGAAGGCGTTGACCTTCTATTGAAAGAGATTGATTTGGCGGACAAGCTAGGGATTAAAAAAGGGCCCGCATATCTCATCAACAATAAAATCTTAATCAGAGATGCTGCACCGAATTTTGCTAATTATCTTTATCAAAAGATTAATTCTAAAAAGTTAAACCAATAGAAATAATTATAATCATTTATTATTTTTATAGTAAAATATTTTTTTGTTGATTTATTTAAAATGTTTCATTATAATAACTTTGTTAAAGAAATATCAAAGAAATATGGGTCAACCGGAATCAGTGTGGAATTATTATACAAAATTTAAAGATAACTAGTTGTTTTTAAAATGAATAATTCTCAATATGTGTATTAATAAAAATTGACCATTGGTAAATACTAAAAATTTGCTAAAAATTCAGAC
>JAUWIR010000299.1 GCA_030605265.1 Pseudomonadota bacterium
AAGGCGGGACACCCAGTATATATAAGGGATTAAGCCTTTCCAACCATTATGGGCATCAGCCTTAATTATGGACAGTCTTAAAATTGAGACAATTAAATTATACTGTCCCGGCTTAAGTTGGTAGCCGTCTGAGTATTCTTCCAGGAATAATTCAAAGATCTCTTTAAACCAGCCCATATCCCCGCTGAAAGATTCAAGAATACTGTTAAGGTCGATCTGTAGGTCAGGCCCAATCTGTAAGTCAGTCCCAAAAGTCTTGGATGATGATTGATCAACTGGCTTTATTTCATCCTTGGGGACCTTATGGATATCTTTATCGGAAATTATCTGTTGAATAATCTCCATTAATTCAGAGGTTTTAAAAGGCTTGGAAATATAGCCGTCCATGCCGGCCTCAAGGCATTTTTCTTTATCTCCTTTCAGCGCATGAGCAGTCATGGCCATAATGGGAAGATGTTTCCCGGAAGATTTTTCTTTCTCTCGGATAATATGTGTAGCCTCAAAGCCGTCCATAACCGGCATCTGCACATCCATCAAAACCAGATCAACCGAATGATCTTCAAGCAGGTTCAAGGCCTCCTGCCCATATCCGGCCACAAGCACTGAGTGTCCTAGATTACCCAATAATTTTACAGTAAATTTCTGGTTGATAAGATTATCCTCAACCAACAGGATCTTTAGCCTTTGTTTTGGCCCATCTTCCTGCAAAACTTGAAGCCCTTGAAGCTCAACAGGCTTTGAGGTCCATACGGGCTTGCTTTTTTCAGACTGCAGGCCGAATCGGGCGGTAAAATGAAAGACGCTGCCCACACCTTCCTCGCTTTCAACCCAGATCCTGCCTCCCATCATCTCTGTTAATTGCTTGCAAATAGCCAGACCCAGTCCGGTCCCTCCATATTTTCTGGTGGTGGAACCGTCTGCCTGACTAAAACAGTCAAAGATGATTTTTTGCTTATCCCGGGGAATACCGATTCCTGTATCCGAGACGGTAAAATGTAACAACACTGAATTCTGGTCTTTGCTCTCCAGCTCACATAAAATCACTACCTCGCCGGTCGCGGTAAATTTAATAGCGTTTTCTGCCAAGTTTAGGATTATCTGGCGCAATCTGGCCTGATCGCCAATGAGAAACGAGGGAACATCAGGTTTGATATAAAAAACAAGCTCCAACCCTTTTTGAAAGGCTTTTAAGGCCAGTAGGTCAATAACCGATTCTATGGCGGTTCGAGAATCAAAATCAATCTCTTCCATATCTAAATGTCCGGCTTCAATTTTGGAAAAATCGAGAATATCGTTGAGCACGTTTAATAAAGAATCAGCCGAAATTTTTACCATCTCCAGGTATTCCCTCTGCTCTCCGCTCAGTTCAGTATCCAGGGCCAGCCCGGTCATACCGATAATCCCGTTCATTGGTGTGCGAATTTCATGGGACATATTGGCCAAAAACTCACTCTTAGCCCGGCTGGCTGCTTCAGCTTCTTCTTTGGCTTTTCGTAATTGCTCCATGGCCTGCTTGCGCTCGGTGAGATCGCGGAAGATCCCCTGCAGTATCTTTTTTCCGCCCACTTCAGTAATGTTGGCGCTAATCTCTACCGGAATCAAGCGACCGTCTTGAAAATTCACACACAGCGCCTCTCTCACTCCTTTTTCCTGCTGAATATCTTTTTGAAAAATATGGCCATAAAGCTCGGCTTCCTTGGCCGGATGAAGCTGTGTTTGATGCATCCCGATTATTTTTTCAGCAGGCAGGCCCAACAAATTCTCAGCCTGCTTGTTTGCCTTAATGATAATGCCGGTTTCGGCATCCGCAATAAAAATGGCATCGTTGGCGGCCTCAAGCAGCCTGCGGTAGCGCTCCTCACTTTGGCGCAGCGACTTTGAAGATTCGGCTATTTGCGCCAGGTATTTTGCCTCTGCTTCAAACCGGACTTTTTCTTTCCTGACCTTTAATAAAGCCAGGCCCGTAAGTCCAAACATAACGATGAGAACCCCTGCATACCCGAAGTTATTTTTAGCATGTTTATCAATGGGCCCGGCAATTTCAACATAGGGTAAGCTTATAATCACATTCCAGACGGCCTTTCCCACTGAAACCCTCTTATAGGCAACTATGTCTTTTTCGTGCCCCGGACAACGTACAAATACTCCGCATCCTTCCCCTTCAGCCTTTACTTTGTTCAAAAAATCATGTTCTTTTTGAATGTGCTCCTTTATCCTGCCTTTATTAATAAAATCGCCTTTTTCAGGATGCTCCTTTCTCATTAAATCCAATACCGGCTTTCCAATAAGATTTTTTTGTGGATGTGAAAAAATAATACCCTTATCATCAAAGCCCCATACATAACCTTGCTTGCCCACTTTAATCGGTTCAAAAAACTGTTTGGAAAGGGTGTCAATTTGAACCATCCATCGAACCAGGCCGGCAAATTGACCGCCATAGAATATCGGCTCTGAGATAGACATGGCCGGTTCTGAGATAGACATGGCCGGTTCTGAGATAGACATGGCCGGTTTGCCTAAATTGTTATAAAAGATCTCGCTGACATAGGGCTTATGTTCTTTGACCACATAGGCCACCCCGGGTTTGTCCGTAAGATCCATGCCGGGTCCGTCCGCCGGAAATGGGTGTCTGTGCAACAGAATGCCGCCGGCATCAAGAGTGGTTAGGGCATCCATGTCATCTTGATGAATTTTATATAAGGCTTTCACCTGACAATAGCCGTCATCAGGTTGGACATGCTGAATACCACGGGAGACCTCTTCCTGCATGGCCGGATTTAGGGAGAAAGTCCTTAAGTCTTTCACATGCTCGTCAATGAATTCTTCCAATCTTTGGGCCGTTGTTTTGACAATGGCCAGCAGTTGTTGTTGGGTTTGGAAAACAACTGTTTCTTGATAGGTATGGTAGTTCGAGAAAACCATGTAGACAGCAGCGCCCATAATTGCCAAAAGGGTTATGGCGACTGTTGCGCTTTTCCAAGATATACTTTTTGTTTGCCACCGCTGCTCTTGTTTTTTTGGGTTCATTTGGCCACGCTGCTCTTGTTCTTGGGGGTCCATTTGGCCTTGCTGCTCTTGTTCTTTTTGATTCATGGTGGTGTATTTAGAATCTTGTATGAGTACCCGTTCAGGCCCCCTGCCTTAAGCCTTACCTTTTTAGCTCCCTCTCCCTGCTGGGGAGAGGGTTGGGGTGCGGGGTCTGAATGATTACTTGTATGATACTGTTGGTGATGGGATTTATCCTTGCCCATATATTGTTTTATCGGCCTGGAATCGCCTGTGAGATCGGCAAAGCCCGCAATGCGCCCCTAAGGACGCCCCAAGATCTTTTGGCGGCTGTAATTCCTTTAACTGGAGTGTAAATTGAAAGCAAGAGCCTTTCCCGTACTCACTTTACGCCCAATAGTTTTGGTCCACTCTAATACCCTCTTCCGCCTTATTTTGCACCACCTACTTTTGCCGATTTTTATAAGATCGATCCTCTCCACCATTTTTTTATTGCGGCCTCCCGGCTAGGCTTAAAAGGACTGAGATGCTAATGCGTCCACATATACGCAGAATATGAACTATTTTTTGGTTTTCGTCTACTGCCTAAAGCTATGCCTCAAATATCGCATCAAACACATTTCGCCTAATTCTAAAATTAATAGCTTGTAAACGAGAATAGAAAGTACTCCGATCATTAATAATAATCTTACCCATATCAATGAGATTTTTTATTAGTCCCAAGGAACCGATAACTGTTAGTCCAACTTTTCTTGCTTCACGTCGTGCTGCATTATCATCTAATACAATGAAATCAGGTTCAATTTCAACTCCAAGTGTAATTGCCTGTGCCTCGCCGATATCTACATACTCATTAAGTCTCCCAAATAGATGTAAGTGAGCAATCTGTTTCTTGATGATTTTCCCGGAAATAAGCAGCGTTTCGATTTTGGATTTTACATCGTCATTTTTCTCGCTTATTTCTTTTATTCCTATATCTGGCGCATAGCATTCATTAAACAGTGATAAAGCTGCATCAATATATTTTAATTTAGTTAAAAATATCAGAGGTGAAGTATTAAATATAGCGGTGTATTTAGCCAAGTTTTTTTCCTCTGTTCCTTTCTATCTCAATATCAGTTTCAGCTAGATACGAAAACTCAACACCTATGGAATCCAGCATCTCAAGCAGGGTTTCTATGTTTATCCCTAATATTTCGCTTGCCTTTCCAAGGCTAATCAGACGTGTAGTTAAAGCGCCAACTACTGCAATAAACATTTCTTTTTTAGCCTTATCTTTAAAATAAGGTACTTGTTCTATAATGCTTTCCTTAAGTAACATAAGATTATCCTAGTATTAGATGTTCTAATTATATTTATTTTATACTCATTTTAATTTAATCGTGTAGGAATTTCCATTTTTTTAATGCGGCCTCCCGGCTAGGCTTAAAAGGCCCCTCTCCCCTTGGGGGAGAAGGTTAGGGTGAGGGGGCTAACTTGTTAAAATGATATAGCATTTACTTTTTATATTATATTATTAAGATACAACAAAATTTAGAAAAAAACTAGCAATTTTTATTGTTCTATTTTTACTCTACTGCTTCAACAGAAACAAGGCGCTGTCCATAATATAGATTTAATCGATAAAGGCCAAGGGAAAATTTTCACAGCCGTCCGGCTTGGGCAACTGCATGTCCATAAGGATCAAGTCCGGCCCATCTTTAGATGCTTTATCGAGGGCCTCAAGGCCATCTTTGGCTTCGATCACTTCATAGCCTGTAAGTCGAAGGCGCAGGATTAAATGAAATCTACCGTCAAGGTGGGTTGTCTTGTCGGGCAGGACAAAAGGACCTGCAAGTCGAAGGTGTGAAATGATAAAATTTTTCCTTGGTTTCATGGCCGTTTTGGCGGTGATTGTCAGTATCGTCTACCTGTCCCACTCAACCCACCAGGACTATAAAAAAACGATTATTTCCCAAACAACGCGGCTGTTCCTTTATGTGTGATAGATAAAGACTGTAACATGCTTAGGGTTAATGATAATTTTTGTTCTTTCTTCCATATGAAGAGGGAAGCCATCTTAGGCAAAAAGTGCCGCCGGATATGGCCTAAGCCTTTGTGTAATAAACTTGAATGTCCGATAAAGAAGATTGCCGTCGAGCAGTAACCATATGAATATGAGATAGACAAAAAGTGGGAATGGCCGAGACCGCGGCCGACTCGCTATTGGATCTTCTTAACGACCTGCTGGATTTTTCCAAAATAGAAGCTGTGCATCTGGAAGTAGAAAAGATAGTTTTTGATTTACGCTCCAAGCAGTTGTCGGAAATGATGGGAGGTAGGATTTGGGTAGAAAGTGAGGTGGGCAAAGGAAGCCTTTTTCATTTTACAGCCGGATTCGACCTTCAAGCTAATAAAGGATGAATTATGAAGGATGAAATCCCGCATAAAAAAAATGGAAATTCCTATGCTGTCAAGCTGGCGGCTGCCCTCAAAACCCTTTCACCTAATCTTATCCAAGGCACATTTGATGTCTCTAAGGAGATCTTCATAGTGAATCTAAAAATCTAATTGCACAGGTTAAAAATATTTCTTATTACTAAACTTTTAATATGTTACAATATAAAAAGTGCCTTTTTATAAGCGCCTAATAGCTCGTGTATCAAGGCTAATAAATATATTTTTATCAAGCACATCAATAAATATTTAGATTGGAGGGAGGTGACGCAAGATGCGTTTTTTTAATACGGCCGGCCCGGTTAATTGTAAGGATCACTACTGTCTTGAGCACTTTTTTTGCTTTTTCTTTTTAAACCTTGACAAAATCAGCAAAGGGAATAGAGACTGTGCCATCGAAGTAATATCAAAACCTATTTTAGATATGAGTTTAACAACCCAAAGGATCGCGGCTGGAGATTACGCGGCCAGGAATGTTATCCGGTCCGGGGGCGAACTTGGACACCTGGCGCAATCACTCAATAAGATGAC
>JAUWIR010000018.1 GCA_030605265.1 Pseudomonadota bacterium
ACAAGTATTCCCGGCAGTGTTATGGCAATCTCCTTTGACCAAAGGGCAAGGATGAAAGATACTAAACTGCCGAGACAAAATACCAGCTTTTTCCATGTCTTGATTTTTGCTTTAGGTGGGTAAGCTTTTAAGAAAAAATAGAAAGATAAAAGATAAAAAAAAGTTACCATCGCAACTATTCGTTGAACAATATAGGTTACAGTATTTGTCTGTAAAGGATTTGAAAAAAAAAGCAAAGAAACCATCAATGATAAAAAATATATATTATTATCATTTTTTATAGAAATATTAAAAAGAGAAGCTTCCTGTTGCTCATTGTCTTTTAATGTAAATCCGGATAATAGGGTTATTGAGATAAAATAGATAAGAATGCCGTTGAGTATATGAATAATCACATTAACTATATGATAATATTTCGTATCCAAGCCATGATAGTGATAATTCAAAGCAAAGGAGAGGTAAGGGATAATCCGGTGCTTGTATAGCTGTGGGCCCTTTAATGTATCAATTACGCTGTTTATATTCTTTGCCTGGCCAATATTATTCATATCATCAAAAAAAAAGGGGCCCTGTAAGGAATTTGAATATATTCCTATAGTCAGTAACACTATTATGGAAAATGCAATAATATGAAACCGCTTAGGAGAGAAACCTTCCGGGATTTGTGGATTAGGCGCCTTTTTTTTCGTCTTTTTCTTCATTGCCGGTTTGTTGTTTTTGGGGGAGGTTTTCATAATTTTGATTTAGGTCTCTGATATGAAATTCCAATATGCTCACCTTTTGAGTTAGCCTGGTAACCTTTCCACTGAGAGATGATATAATAACTGTCAAACTCAGCATTAAGACTATAATGAATACCAATCCTAATAAAAATAAGGCATTGGCGGGAATCATAATTCCCAAAAGATTTGCAAGCTGCGTTAATAAACTTGTTTTTACAGATATTGTGAAGAAGGTAATCCCTACAATAATCCACAATAATGTGTATCTTTCTTCCAATTTCTTTCTTCGGATAAGTTCAAATATTAATAATAATGTGAAAAGAGAGCCAAATATAAATATCCATTGCAGCCGTGAATACATATTGACACCTTTTAATCTATTTGTTTTAATACACCTATAACAATTGATAGGGTAACCTTAAACATGTAGTAGAATGCCTTTGTGAAAGAAATGGATGATACACCCCCTTGCCGTGCATCCATTGTAACAGGAATTTCTGAAAATAAAAATTTTTTCTTAAATAATAATATTAAACTTTCCGGCTCCGGATAATCGGAGGGATATTCTTTAGCGAAAAATTCTATGCTTTTTCGATTGATAGCTCTAAAGCCTGATGTTGGATCGGTTACATATCTATGGGTCAATAAAAATATAAGAAAGGAGAAAAATTTTATTCCTACTTTCCTTTGTACTGTTGAAGTATATCCATTATACTCATTCCTTTTAATATATCGGGAACCTATAACCAAGTCTGCTTTTTTCTCTTGTAAAGAAGATATTAAGATCGGAATGTCCTCAGAATTATGTTGTCCGTCGCCGTCAACTTGAACGGCTATGGTATAATTTTTTTCTTGGGCAAACAAAAAGCCCGTTTGCATGGTTGCACCGATACCTATGTTGAAGGGCAAGTCGACGACCATTACTCCTTTAGCCTTTGCCAGTTCAGATGTTGCATCCTCTGAGCCGTCGTTGATTACAAGTATATCTGCTTGGGGTATATTAATCCTTAAATTGTCTATTACTAATCCAATGGAATCAGCTTCGTTGTATGCCGGGATAATAATCAAAATTTTTTCATTCATGATGCTAAACTTTTAATTAAGAGCTGCATAAACATTATCCTTTTTAAAGGTTCACTCATTGCTTTATCTATTATATGATATTATGTTTAGAACTCGATGTTCAAGTTTTTCTGATTTAATCAAATGACATAATTGCAAATTTATTGTTTTATAAAGGGAAAACCCTTCAATAGTGATATTTATAAATCTATCAAATTTCGTTAAATCAAAATGAATCAAAATTAATCAATTGATAATATTGACAAATGTAGTACAACTTGCTATTCTATTTATTATAAAAACTATCTCATCTGTGTATTATTTTATTATATTAAATACCCAAAAGCCAATCCCTGCTTTTCAGGAATTGAGAGGGCGAAGCTAGCTAGATATTAACAATGCATTGACTTACAATAATAAGCTGAAATGATTAAAAATTTTATTGATATGAGGAAGGTGATTGACCGCTATATGGGCATTCCTATACTCATGTGTCTTAAATTTTTTAATCTCTCCGCTAACCAACAAAAAGCTCAAGAAGTTTCCAACGAAAGTGTTAATAAAGTATTAGTCATTTACCTTTCAGGTCTCGGCGACACAGTCATGGTACTTTCTTGCCTCAAGTATCTAGGCGAGCATTACCCAAGCGCCGAGCTTTCCGTTTTGACAAGCTCCTTAAACTATGGAATCGTTAAGGCGAATCGGTATGCTTTACAAATTTTTCATCTTAACATAAAAAGAGGAATTTGTTGCTTTATAGGAAGCTTCTTCAATATTATGAGAGAGTTACAGAGGGCGCGATACGATGTAATAATCGACTTTGAACAATTTTTAAGATTGTCAGCCATTATTTCTTTCCTTTCCAAAGGGAAACAAAGAGTCGGATTTGGCGCCAAAAATCAATGCCGACACTGGGCCTATAGAAAAACGTTGATTTATGATCCTTCTCTTCACACCTTTGATAATTTCTTGGGATTGTTAAGCCTGCTTGGAATTAACAACAAACCAAAAAAATTAGAAAAGCTCTATGTTTCAGAAGAGGATAAAGCTGTTGTTAGAAGTCTTATCCGGGAAAATGGGATAACCAACACCCATTTTCTTATAGGGATACATCCCGGCTCCGGAACTACCGGAATGAGTAGACGGTGGGAACCTGCTAAATTTAGCGCTATTGCCGATTTGTTAATTGTGAAATATAACGCTAAGATTATATTTACCGGTGTAGGAGACGAGAAACAGCTTATACATTCCATAATTTCCGGCGCCAAAAACGAAAAAAATTGTTATAATTTTGCCGGAAAGGTCACTATCAGCCAATTGCCCTTTTTACTAACTCTGTGCCGCGCTTTTCTATCAAATGATACAGGCCCTTTGCATATTGCTGCTGCCATGAAAGTGCCTGGTGTGGCCCTGTTCGGTCCTAATACGCCCCGAAGATACGGCCCTGTTGGAAATGGGTATAGGGTCATTTATAAAGAAACAAAATGTAGCCCCTGTATATTAGTACACAAAGGAATCGTGCCCTATTGTAGAAATAATAGGTGTATGAAAGAAATAAGCGTTGATGAAGTATGGAAAGCCCTGGAATCAATAATAGATGCTCTTGCCCTTATTTAGAATTAACCCGATATGTGATATATGACCGATTATGGTTATACGACCGATTATGGTATTTCAAAGGTAAAAATGATATACTATAAAAACAAGCAAGCAAAATGTGTGATTTATTCGCCAAATGGTCGAGACTTTAAATAAATCTATAATTCAGATATACACAGCGCTATGATTAATACCTTAAAAATATATAATGAGCTTAGCCAAACAATGGATGCCACTGCTGCTAAAAAGATAGCTGAGGTAATAGGTTTGGTCTATGAGGAGCTTCAGAATGCAGTAACCAAAGTGGAATTCAATGAATTAAAAGAAGTGGTAAAGGACCTGGCAGAAGCTCAGAGGAGGACGGAGACCAAGGTTGAGGAATTAGTAGAGGCCCAAAAAGATTTAGCTCAGGCCCAAAAAGATTTAGCTCAGGCCCAAAGGGGAACGGAGAAAGAAGTAAAAACTTTGGCTTTAACAGTAAAGAATATGCAAAAAGAGCTAGGCGGCATATCAAACACTATTGGCTATGGTCTCGAAGACAAATCTTACCAAATGTTTCCTCAGGTATTAAAGGAAGATTTCAATATAAAAATAAAAGGAGCTATAGAAAGAAGGTTTATTGTTTATCCCTCCGGCAAGGATGATGAGATAAACATTTATGGCGAAGGGACCCTTGATGGTGAGCATATATATATTATTGGTGAGTCTAAGGCCCGGATAGGCAAAAACGATGTCAGGGATTTTACCAGGTTGTTCAAAAGAGTAAAAGCTCACCTGCAAAAGAAAATAATTCCTATAATTTTATGCTATTCAATCCATCCTTCAATAGAAAAATTCTTAAAAGAAGAGCATCCTGAAATCAAGGTTTACAAGTCTTATGAGTTATTAAATAGGACCCAATATAAGTAACACCTAATAATGGATAAAAGAATAATTTTTTCAAATCATTCTAAATTACAAATGATTGAGCGTGGAGCATTAAAGGCAGAGATAATCGAAACTATAAAGATGGGGGAGGAAGTCCCTGCAAAATTAGGGAGAAAGGCTTATCGTAAAAACTTTCAATATAAGAATTATTGGAATGGGAAATTTTATCATATAAAGCAGGTAATGCCTGTTATAATAGAAGAGAAAGAAAGTATTATTGTAATTACTGTATATACCTATTATTTTTAGTGAGGTTAAAAATGAAAATAAGCTATGATGAGACAGTCGATGCACTTTATATCAGATTTATCGATGAACCGAGACAAGTGACTACTCAGCGACTCACTGAAGACATAGCAATAAACTATGATCAAAATGGTGAGGTGGTTGGCATAGAAGTTTTAGCCGCCCGAGAACATATTTTCAAGAAAGAAAAAACTTTGAAAGTTGTGCTTGAAAATCTCCAAGCTGCCTGATGCGGAAAAGTAATTTCCCCTTTATCCTCATTAACTTATTAACTTATTAACTTAACAGCTCATCAGCTTATTAGCTGTATTTATTGCTCATCAGCTTTCCAAGGAAAAAAATATATTATTTTAGAATGGGAATTTTGTGCTAAAGAAAGAACCTATTTAGAAAGGAAGAGTTTCTTTTTCATGTCTCGCATTGCTGTGGATTTAACTCCGATGCTGGCCGGAGGAAAGAATGGCGGAGCAAAAATATTTGCCCTTGAACTATTAAAGGCATTGAGGACTAATGCGCCTGAAGATGAATTTCTTCTTCTAACATCATCCTGGAACCATCAAGAACTGGCCGGTTTAGATAGCCCCAACATGCACAGGCTTTGCGTGTTATCAGGGCAGGAACCACAGCCACAATCAGCGATCAAACCTTTTGACCAATTCCTTATCAGAATATATCGTTTCCTTCAGGCAAGGGCGGCCCCGGGCTTTTCTTGGGAGCGCCTTCTCGCATCCCATAGTGCAACCCTACTTTTTGGTTTATATCGAGCCTTGCGGGGAAGAGTACAATCAGGGTTTTTTCAGAGACAGTTTCTTGTATCTCGCGGTGTGGATCTCCTTTTCTGCCCTTTTACAGCGCCCACTTACGCTGAGCCCGGCATTCCCGTGGTGTCGATAATTTATGATTTACAGCATCTGGATTGTCCCTATTTTTTCCCCCTTCACGAAATCCATGTACGGGATATTTTTTTCAATAACGTCTGTAGGAAAGCAGATGCTATTATCTGCATATCAGAAAACACTCGAAAGGCAGTGATCAGGCATCTAAGAATAAATCCAAAGAAAACCTTCACAGTACATATTTGCATACAAGCACGCCTCGTCAAACTTGATCCATCAAAACTTAAAGAGCGCCTGATGATCCTTGGAATTAACCAGTGCCCCTACATGTTTTATCCGGCAAACTTCTGGCCTCATAAGAACCACCGCATGTTGCTCACGGCTTATGGTATGTTCTTGTCACGAAATCCAGGGGAAAGACTTGATCTGGTTTTCACCGGAGCATTGGAGGATTTGGAAAAAGAGTTGAAGGCTGCAGTTAAGCAAATGGAGCTGGAGAAACATGTCCATTTTCTTGGCTTTCTGTCTCAGGATCAAGTTGCTGCGGTGTGGCAAGGTTGTAATTTTTTAATTTTCCCTTCACTTTACGAGGGCTTTGGCATACCTGTCCTTGAGGCCATGTCCTTTGGCAAGCCTGTAATTTGCAGCAATAGCACCAGCCTTCCGGAAGTTGCAGGGGATGCGGCCCTTTACTTTGATCCGCGCAAGCCTGATGATATTGTTCAATGTCTTGAACGAATTATCAAAGACCCCATTCTTAGCAATAACTTAGTCAGCCGCGGCAGCAAGCGTGTCGCCACCTTTCGCACAGAGGATATGGCCCGTAAATACTTGGAGATATGTCACTCGGCAATAAAGAATCCCCAACGGAATAACCATGCACTATGCCCTGTCTGAGCGGGGAAACTGGGCTGCACTCCCGGCTGCATCAATTTACCGGCCCTCGAACCATGAATGAAAGACGATGATACAGCCCGGCATAAGCATAATTACTCCCTCTTTCAACCAGGGCCGATTTATCGAGCGCACCATTCAGAGCGTGCTGACACAAGACATTCCCGATTTGGAATATATTGTCATTGACGGCGGCAGTACCGATGAAACCATAGATATTTTGCGCCGCTACGAGGGCCGTATTTTCTGGGTTTCGGAAAAAGACAATGGCCAGGCAGATGCCATAAATAAAGGGATTAGGAAAACAAAAGGTAATATTATCTGCTGGCTAAATTCAGACGATATTTATTATCCTGGTACTTTATCAACTGTGCTTACAATTTTTGAGAAATATCCGAAAGTGGACGCCGTTTATGGAGATGCCTACCACATTGATGTAAATGATAAAGCTATAGGGAGGTTATTTCTATAAATATATTAGACTTTAAAATGTTTGAGGATGAAAGGATAGGGTATTTATCGCATCATCTGGTAAAAGAGGCGGAAACAAACCTAAGTTATATAGAGGAGATCAGCTATTATTTTATAGAGCTGCCCAAGTTTACCAAAAAGGAGGATGAGCTGGAAGGGGCGTTAGAGAAGTGGATATTTTTCATAAAGAATGCCGGCAGTCTCGATTATATTCCGAAGGGACTTGAAGTTGAGGTATTCAAAAAGGCCTTTGATATAGCCAACAGATCAAACATGAGCAATGAGGAATGGGAGCTTTATGACCAGAGTTTAGTTTTGATCCAGGACCAGCGGGGAGCGGTGGAGGCAGCCCTGGAGAAGGGAGAGAAGATAGGGATACAGAAGGGAGAGAAGATAGGCCTAGCGAAGGGAGAAAACCTCGCCGGATTGGCTACGGCCAAAAAGCTTTTACAATTGGGGGTTGATTTAAAAATTATCCGGGATGCTACTGGGGTTTCTGAAGAAGAACTTTAAAATTATTATAAAGGCTTCATTTACAAAAGACTTCTACTAAAGTCTATGTAGGCTTTTACTAAGGGCTTAATGAGATACCACTCTCCTCGCCGGATAACTGCAGACAACTTACCGAAAAATCGACAAAACATAGCTAAAGGTAATATCTGAGGATAAAAATTTTTTGTAAACAAAAGTGTACTTAAGTTTTCATGATAATTGGCTAAAATGATTTTTTCCCTTTTCGCAAATCCTGGTCGGCCAATGCTGGCGCCTCCTTTATGGAATACTATACTTTGGGGCGACCAGGCCAGGTCAAAACCGGCCTTTCGAGAGCGAGCACAAAAGTCCAATTCTTCATAAAAAAGGAAATGCTCTTCATTGAGCAGGCCGACTTTTTGGAAAACTTTGGTTCGCACAAACATGGAAACACCATAAATATAATCGAGCCTCAGCTCCGGTGGATCTTGTAATACCTCACTTAAGGCTTGATTAACTAAGGCAGGACGAAAAATCGTAGTTACAGGGTTATACCAGCAACCTCCGGCACATTCAAGCTTATTGCCTGTAATACTTTGGATAATAGTACTCCCAATAATTCCCGCTTTGAGTCGATTTTGCGCATTTAAAGCTAAATGCTTCAAAGCTTGAGCATGGACTTTTGTATCATTATTCAACATCCAAATAAAATCAAAACACCCTTGTGCCAAAGCCCATCGAATACCTGGGTTATTCCCTCCTGAAAACCCCAGATTAGCGGGATTTTGGATAAACACAAAAGAAGGTACATTGGGGGTGCTTTTCTTTTCAATACCAGACAGTAGCTTTAAAATTTGTGAAGTTGCAAAATAATTTTTTGCCCAATTGAGTATATAATGTTGAGAATTATCGGTGGAATCATTATCACAAACCACTATGGTGAGTGGTCTCAATTGCGCTTTGATGAGGGACTGCAAACAATCCAGCGTATCCCTCCAGCCGTTCCAATTGATTATGATGGTGCAGGTTGGGAATGACATAAGCAGCATCTTTCCTAATCAAGAGTTATCTTAGTGAATACAGTTGATTATATTAGGTTAGCCGCAATTCCGGCCACCCACATAATGACTTCTTCCATTATCGTTATCGGGCAATAATCAAAAGTTAATACAGATAACATGAACTGATGTTTTCAAAGATTATTATAATACTATATCTTATGGTAAAAGTATATCTTATGGTAAAAGTATTACAGGAAAAAAGTATTCTTACCCCTTTGTGCCCTTTATCCCTTTTGCACTTAATTTATATATAGTTAAGACCGGCCTTGAACACCTCATTGCATAAATCAAATAGGCCACAAAATAAAACATCTTACCAGCCCCCTCTTGTAACTGTTATTGTTCTTAATTACAATGGTAAAGATCTCTTGATGAATTGCTTACGCACCCTTGAAAAGAGTACATATCACCGGACCAATATTCTTGTGGTGGATAATGCCTCGACAGATGGTTCAATAGAAATGATCCGTCGGGAATTTCCCGGCGTTGAACTTATATGCAATAATCAAAATTTCTATTTTAGCAAGGGCAACAACATTGGCATTGCTCGCGCTTTGGAACAGAGCACCGACTACCTCTTCATCTTAAACAATGATACTACAATTGCACCAGACTGCATATCAAAACTTGTGGATTTTATGGAATCCCACCCCTCAGCAGGTGGCTGTCAGCCCTTACTATGTTTTATGGATAAGCCGTCCATCATTGCTTCAGCAGGGTGCCGTGTGGCCATATCCGGCAAGGCATGTGACAAAGATCTTAGGTCGCCTCTTAGTGATGAGTCAAAGGGCCCAGTGCAGGTTACAGGCATAACCGGTGGTGCAATGTTCCTACGCCGTTCTGTGATTGAGAAAGTTGGTATGTTTTGTGAAAAGTTCCAAATGTATTTTGAAGATGTTGATTTGAGCTTACGCATCAGGGAGCATGGCTATAGTCTTTATTGTATCCCAAGCGTTAAGGTACTTCATAAAACCTTAGCAACAACGAATAAGTCTGGTGCTTACAAGAAAGTATTTTTCTGTGAGCGTAATAGTTATTTGGTTGTCCTACGCAATTTCCCCCTTTTACAAATTATTCGTTCATATTTCCTACATATCCCCTTTATGATATTATCAAGCGTATATAACTTCCTTAAGGGTAATTTTCGAAATAGCTTGGCGATAGTTATTGCATTTGTAAGTGGACTCTTTTCTTTTATCGTTTATATACCAGTCCGTCTACTTGGAAGCCTTCATCAAAAAAGAAGTTATGCCTTTTGGCCATTTATTGAAAAATGGGTTATTTATCCTCCAATGCCTATTAACCACCCCAAGGGAGGAAAACCAAATTCCCCGAAAATCACTAACATACTCCTGTATCTATTATGATAAAGGTAATTATTAAAAATAAATATTTAATCTATTCAATGGTAAAAAAGGACTTGCGAGGCCGTTATTCAGGTTCTTTCATGGGACTATATTGGAGCGTTATTAATCCCCTTGCTTTATTATTAACGTATACTCTTGTGTTTTCAACCTTCTTGAAAACTACCCCTGGTGGTGATTATAAACATTTACCTTTTTCTGTATGGTTAATGGCAGGACTTTTACCCTGGGTGTTTTTTAGTGATTCAATAAGCCAAGGCGCATTTGCTATTGTTGGTAATAAAGGATTGGTTACTAAAACAATTTTTGATATCGAAATCTTGCCGATTTGTGTTGTGATCGCAAACTTTATAACTCATTTAATTGCCCTTTGTATACTAGCGATTCTAATGGCTATTTTCAGAATAAAGCCGGGAATAATGCTTCTTACATTACCTTGTTGCATGATTCCTATAATTTTATATGCTTTGGCCTGGTGCTATTTAGTGGCGGCTTTTAATGTATTTATACGTGATATTTCTCAAGTAATTGGGATTGTTCTTAATTTATTATTTTTTCTCACGCCGATTTTTTACCCTGCTGAAGCAATAGGAGGGATTTGGGCTTATTTTTTAAAAATTAATCCTTATTTTTTCTTTGTAACATGGTATAGAGAAATAATTCTTATAAATAAATTGCCAAATTATAAAGAATTTTTAATTTTATTGGCAATAATTATTATTTTCCTATTTATTTCTAAAAAAATTTTTGATAAATTAAAAATTCATTTTGCGGATACCTTATAATCTAGTCATCATTAAAATATGAGTCATATTTTACCAATCATGGATAAGCAAATAGCAATTAAAATAAGTAATTTATCAAAAAAATATAAACTTTTCGATAACCGCATTGATAGAGTAAAAGAAGCTTTACACCCATTTAAGAAGAAATATCATTGTGATTTTTACGCACTTACGGATATTAATTTAGAGATAAAAAAAGGGGAAACTTTTGGGATAATTGGGAAAAATGGCAGTGGCAAATCAACGTTATTGCAACTGATAGCAGGAGTATTAGCTCCTACTACTGGAACCATACAAGTAAATGGCAAAATCTCAGCTTTGCTCGAATTAGGGTCGGGATTTAATCCCGAATTTACCGGTAGGGATAATGTTTATATGCAAGGTGCTGTGCAGGGTTTTTCCAGGGAAGAAATTAATAAAAAATTTGATGAAATCCTTAAATTCGCAGATATAGGAAATTTTCTTGATCAACCTTATAAAACTTATTCATCCGGTATGATGATGAGATTAGCTTTTTCAGTAGCTATTAATATTGATCCTGATATCTTGATTGTAGACGAGGCATTATCTGTCGGAGATATGCGGTTTCAAATGAAATGTATAAGAAAGATGAATTCATTTAAAGAAAATAATAAAACAATTTTATTTGTTTCTCACGATCCTGGCACTGTAAATAATTTTTGTGATAGAGCTGTGTGGTTAAATGATGGAAAGGCAGTTATCTGTGGAGAAACAGAAGCAGTTACAAAAAGATACTTCTCTTTCATGACTTATGGACTTGAAACGACAGTACAAAATCCAAAAGAAAAATCAACCTCGCCTCAGCGAGATAAAGAAATAAATGAAATAGAATGGGAAGATGTTTCATCTTGTGAAAACTTTGGCGAAGGGGGAGCAAAAATAACCCATGTAGCTTTTTATCATGAAGATACCAAAGAAAAAGTAACAGTATTAAAAGGCGGTGAAAAAGTTGTATTTTTGGTAAAAATTAGAGCTTATGAAAAATTATTCTTCCCCGGGATAGGATTTGTTGTTAAAAATAGACTTGGGAATCAATTATTTGGAATTGGTAATTATATTTACGATATAAAATTTCCTCCATTTGAACCGAACAATGAGATAATAATCTCAATTAGATTTATTTTTCCTAACTTACAAAATGGTGATTACATGTGCATGGTTGCCATAACTGATGGGACGCAGTTTAATCATATACAACACCATTGGGTTTTTGATGTTGGCTACTTTAGGATTATCAATCCTAATATTTCCCATCAAATAGGAAATGCCTTTATTTTAGACAAGCAAGATATTCAGATTGGTTTTAATTGCGATAATGAAAATAAAGTAAATGAAAATTTGAGGACATGTAATGCAGGATAATTTTTATGCAAAAGATAGTTTAAAACAATATAAAAATATTGTTGAAGTGGGTGAATATACTTATGGCCAACCAAAAATCTTGCATTGGGGGGAAAAAGCGACACTAAAGATTGGCAAGTTTTGTTCCATTGCTGAGGGAGTTATGATTTTTTTAGGAGGAAATCATCGTGTAGACTGGGTAACAACTTATCCATTTAATGTCTTAGATGAATGGGCTGCTAAAGATATCATCGGACACCCTGCAACTAAGGGTAATGTAATAATTGGAAATGATGTTTGGATAGGGTATGGAGCTACAATCTTATCCGGAGTGACCATAGGCGATGGTGCTGTAATTGGTGCAAGGGCAGTTGTAACGCAGGATATCCAACCCTATGCATTGGTTGTCGGCAATCCGGCAATTATGGCCAAAAAGCGCTTTAATCAAAAAAAAATAGACCAATTGTTAAAAATAAAATGGTGGGATTGGTCTAGTGAAAAAATTAAACAAAATGTAAAATATCTATGCAATACAAACGTAGATAAATTACTTGAATTGAACTAAATATCTAGAAGGAATTCATGGAAACTTTTAATATTAAAGATTATAAGTCTCAATTTTTATGGCCGAATAGGGTAGTTCCATCTGCATGGACAAGCCATCTACCTTTTGCTTTTTTTATAATAGAATTGTTAACCCCCAAAACTTTTGTAGAATTAGGTGTGCATACAGGCAATTCATTTTTTGCCTTTTGTCAGGCAGTCAAGCATTTAAATCTTAAAACAGCCTGTCATGGGATTGATATTTTTAAGGGTGATAAACATGCAGGTTATTACGATGAATCCATTTTTATAAATGTTAATAATTATCTTAGTGAAAATTATAGCGATTTTGCCACGCTTATGAGAATGATTTTTGATGAAGGACTTAATTACTTCCCAGACGGATCTATTGATTTATTGCACATTGATGGATTGCATACCTATGAGGCAGTTAAACATGACTTTGAGTGCTGGCTACCTAAGATGGGTACAAAAGGAGTTATGATTTTTCATGATACTCAAATAAAAAAAGAGGATTTTGGAGTCTGGAAATTATGGGATGAGGTGTCATCAAAATATCCCTCCTACGAATTTTATCATGGTTATGGCCTCGGTATCCTAGCAATTGGAAGCAGTGGTAGTGAAATTTTTTTATCATTCTTAAATGAAATTAAAAAAAATAAATTTGAAGAAAATTTATTTTCTATCCTTGGAGATAGAATTCAAAAAAATGACCTAATTAATTTAAAAGAAAACGAACTGGAACGAACAAAAAAAGAGCTTACAGGACAGCTTCAGCAAAAAGGAAATGAATTAAGCGAAAAGGCAGAATTAGTAAAAGAAAAAGAAAGAGAGTTACAGCAGATTAAGGAAGAATTGCTGGGGCAACTTAATCAGAAGGAAACAGAATTAATAAACAAAGATACATTAATTAATCAAAAAGAAAAGGATTTCCAGCAAATAAAGGCTGAATTAAGCAATCGTCTCCAGGAAGCAGAAGTTGAATTAAGCGAAAAGGCAGAATTAGTAAAAGAAAAAAAAAGACAGTTACAGCAGATTAAGGAAGAATTGCAGGGGCAACTTAATCAGAAGGAAGAAGAATTAATAAACAAAGATAAATTATTTAATCAAAAAGAGAATAATTTCCAACAAATAAAGGATGAATTAAGCAATCAACTCAAGAAAGGAGAAGTTGAATTAAGCGAAAAGGCAGAATTAGTAAAAGAAAAAGAAAGAGAGTTACAGCAGATTAAGAAAGAATTGCAGGGGCAACTTAATCAGAAGGAAGAAGAATTAATAAACAAAGATAAATTATTTAATCAAAAGGAAGAATCGTTACAACAACATATAGCTATATTACATAAAGAAATTTATAATTTACGAAATTCTTGGTCTTGGCGGGTAACAAAACCTGCACGACTTTTTTTAATGATTATTATTAAAATAATTTATAATATCAAATATATTTTCATGATATGCTTTTCTTTATTTAAAAAAGTAACAAAAAAAATTATTGTACTTGCAATAAAATACTATAATGGATTTAAAAATCTGATAAGCAAGGTAATATTATTGTTGTTAAACAAAAATGAAAAAATAAAAAAGGTAGATAAAATTGTAGAGTATGATAATAAGGGTATTAAAAAATTTTTTAAAATTAAAAAAGTTGCATTTTTAATAGGAACCCTTGAAGGCGAATCAAAAAAATATAGGGTTTTTAATATAATAGAAGGTTTACAAAATATAGGTATTGAATGTAATACTTTTTATGAGATTAATCTTGATTTAATAGATAGATTGTTAGATTCTGATTTACTTATTCTTTTTAGGGCCGCGATCTCAGACAATATAAAAAATATTATTGCTCGATTCCATGAAAAAAAGATCCCTATAGTGTTTGATGTGGATGATTTAGTCTTTGAACCGGATAGTATTCACTATGTTGATGGCATTAAGGATTTTACTCGAGAACAATTAGGTATTTATAAAGATGGAGTGAGACGTTATAGAGAAACTATGAAACTCTGTAACTTTTGTACGGCCACAACTGAATTTATTGTAAAAAGAATAGGAAAATTGGGTAAAAAATCATTTATAATTAGAAATACGATTAATAAAGAAGAATATGAAGCTTCAAAATTAGCTTGTAAAAATATAAAAAAAGATAAAAACCAGATAACAATTGGTTATTTTAGCGGAAGCAATACCCATGATAAGGATTTTTTAGAAGCCTCAAATGCTTTTTTTTCAATAATGGCTAAATATCCAAAAGTACATTTATTCATCATGGGAGAGTTGCAAATTGATAAGAGATTATTAAATAAATTTAAGGGTAGAATAATTCGAAAAAAATTCGCTCCTTATAGCAAAATGAGTCGTTACTTAGCACAAATGGATATAATTATAGTGCCTTTAGAATTAAATAATCCATATACTGCTGGGAAAAGTGAATTGAAGATCTTTGATGCAGCAATGGTAAACGTGCCAGTAATAGCATCTTCAACAGAAACATTTTCTAAATGTATTACTGATGGGCATAATGGTTTTTTAGCTTCTAATACACAGGAATGGATAAAAAAGTTGTCATTACTCATTGTGAACAAAGAGTTGCGATCAAAAATGGGGCTCAATGCTAAAAAAGATTTCTTTAAGATGTTTTTTATTGGCAATGAAATTGATAATATTATCAATGTATATCAAAAAATTATTGATATTTTTAATAATAACAACAATATCGAAGTCGATATAAAAAATTTAAATATTGCTTGGATTATACCCGAACCCTTTGTAGGTTCTGGTGGCCACAGAAATATATTTAGAGCAGTTAAAAAATTAAGTGAATTTGGACATAAGGTGAATATGTATTTTACCGCTAATATAGATATAAAAAAAATACACAAAATAGTGAATGATCATTTTTTTGATTTGAGCCATGTAGAATTTATTAAATATAATGGTTCTTTAAAAAACCACGATATTTGTTTTGCAACACACTGGAGCACAGTCTATCCGTTAATGGATAATAAGGACAAAATAAAATATCTATTTTATTTTGTACAAGATTTTGAACCGATGTTTGCGCCAATGGGCTCAGAATATATTTTAGCAGAAAATACTTATAAAATGGGCCTCACTCATATCACTTCGGGCCCGTGGCCCACAAAAATTTTAAAAGAAAAATATAATGCTGAGGCATATCCATTTTTATTTCCATTAGATAAAACGGTTTATAACACTAAGCCCCTTAGAACAAAAGAAAATAAAAACATTATATTTTTTGCAAGGCCTGAAATGCCAAGAAGATGTTATGAGCTGGGTATTCAAATGCTGACTTATGTAAAACAAAAAATGCCGTCTGTAGAAATTATATTGTGGGGTTCAAATAATATTCATAGTAAAAATGTGCCTTTTGAATGTACAAATTTAGGCCTTTTGCCAACACTTAAAGATTTAAACAAATTATACCGCAACGCTGATATAGGAATAGTTTTTTCAACTACAAATCCGAGTTTAGTTCCCTATGAAATGATGGCTTCAGGATTAGCCGTAGCAGATATTAAATTAGAATATTCTTTAATTAATTATGGTAGCCAAAAAAATATATTTTTATTAGACCCATCCCCAAAAAGTGCAGCATCAGAGATAATATTGGCTCTTAATGATGACAAGTTGAGACAAGAAAAGGCAATGAATGGATTGCGTTTTGTTGATGAGAATTTTTATGATGAAGATAAGATGGGCAAGCGAATTGAATCTATAATAATAGATAAAATTTCCAAATCATGTTAATCAAAAAAGGACATATAAAAGGACATATAATATGAATCCTATAGAAGAGAGAGGTTATTTTAAAATTAAAACCGTTGAGGCGCGAAAATGGCCATATGAAATACCACCTGGCTATTTGTATTACCTGAACCAAGTAGAATTTGACTTACTCCAAGACTGGTTTAACAAAACAGATGAGAAACAGTATATAGGTGATACAGATCAAGCAACACTTTCTTTTATAGGGGGACTAATAATGAGTGGCCCTTCAATAAAAAGAATTGTTCAACTTGGCACTTATGCTGGATTAACAGCTATAATAATAGGATTGTTATTAAAAAAAACAAAAAATGAAAAAAGATTATTGGCCAGTATAGATATCGATAAAAAAATGATTGAATTTTCACAAAAATTCATATATAAAAGTGAACTACAAAATATAGTTAGACTTTTTGGAGGAGATTCATCTTCTCCTGATATTGCAAATAGTGTATTATCATTTTTAGGTGGAGAGCCGGATATGATTTTTATTGATTCTGCACATGAATATGAACATACTATTAAAGAGCTAAATTTATGGTATCCGCTTTTAGCCAATTATGGAATTATACTCTTACATGATACATCAGAAATTGCCCAAAATTATGATCCCACTAAAAAAGGTGGAGTGCATAAGGCGCTAATAGATTGGTCTAATCAATGCGACATACCAATTTGTTTATTTTCTCCCCCTGTATACGAAAATCCTGTAGGATTAGGTTTAATTACCAAACATTTACACTTAAAGTAATCCAAGCTTATTCAACCGCTATATAAACTTGAATTCAGAGTATATGATTTAATGCTCCGTAGCCGTTTTAATTATACTGTGTGAAACTTTTGGATTTCGTCATTAGCGAACGATGAAATGGGTAAGAAAAATGAGAGTATTATAAAGGGAAAGGAGGGGAAAATTAAAAATACCAAAAGGAGTCAATTTTAGGAGGAGGCAAGTTATTAAATTAACTATAAGGCTAAGGGAGGAATAGTAATGTTACCAAACAGTTTATTTTTTCGTAAAATAGGCACCAGATTGCTTAAAATAGGTATCGGATTATCTGTATTTTTATTATGGGCATCACTGGCATTCGGCCAAACTTCGGTTACTGGAAAAGTAGTTGAGGCCAATGGCACATCCGGCATTGAAAACGCTTATGTCTGTGCTCTTTCATTTGATAATCCTCCTCTATTTTTAGGTGATGCTTTCACCGATAATTTAGGGGACTTTCAATTAGCCATCCCTGCCAATGCAACCTTTCAGCTTCATATCGATACCTACGGTACTGGTAGTAGTGCAATTTTCTATTTTCCGGCTGGAAATAACGCAAGCCCCAGCCAAAAAAGCTTCACTGCCCCGGCTTCAGGCAGCCTTGCTATTGGGACATTCCAGGGCGCCAGTCAAACTTCGGTTACAGGAAAAGTAGTTGAGGCCAATGGCACATCCGGCATCGAAAACGCTTATGTCTGTGCGCTTTCATTTGATAATCCTCCTCTATTTTTAGGTGATGCTTTCACTGACAATTTAGGGGACTTTCAATTAGCCAT
>JAUWIR010000410.1 GCA_030605265.1 Pseudomonadota bacterium
AATCGACTTGTATACAATAAGATACAGGAACGAAAATTTTCTCAAAGTGGGATACATGTGCTTATATTTTTTATTATTTTGATGCCTTTGTGGGGAAAATTCTCCAAAATTAGATGCGTTTGCCCTGGAAGGATGCCCCCTTATGTTGTTTTTTTATACGAAATATGAAAGTGTTATTTACTAAAATAAAAAAATATAAAGGAATTATAGTATAAAAAGGACTAATTATGAAGCAAAAAAATAAATGCCTCAAATGCCTTTCATCCTGTCGCTTTTTTAAGCGGCTGGAAGCCGCTTCCACTATAACAAAGACTTCTAAAATCAGCCCGAAGGGCACTAAACTTAAGGACGGGTCCTATCACTTACACCCATGAGTAAATATTTCACTAAAATATCTTCATCAATTTCATCCCAATGTAATCCAGTTCCGCCTCCACTTATCTCATAATTTGTTCGCTGTTCCGGTGTTGCATGAAGAAGTCGGGGGAAATACGCAAGGGGAATTCCAAGCTTTCTCCCATCCGCAAATTCAACCCACATATTATTTTCATCAAAAGTTACTCTTTTAGCCAAAGGTTCATAACCTAAAGTATTCATGTCAAAACTTTTTTTTTAATTTTTTGTTTTTCTATGCTCGGCAAATAGATTCAATTCACTTGATAAAAATATATGAATTATATTCCTTGAAAGTGTTAATGGTATAATACCATCCTCCTTTCTCTGCTGTGCCCTGATGCGTCACACTTCTTTTGAACTGATAAATAGTGTCTGTCTGATAATTTATCAAGAAGGTCATTTCGAGCAGGCTGTTATTCTATGTTATTCTGTTAAGGTTTGAATTTACAACCCATAAAGTATAAAATAGGTGGATAGATATGCATCAATTATTTTAAACTGAATTGTGAAAGAAAAAGATATAATAAAATATAAAATAGCCTAAAGGGATAATGACATGTCTAAAGCTCACCAATTCCGGGTCCTTCATCTTTCTGATCTGCATATAAGTTGTCAGGAAGGTTTTGATCAAGCAGTGGTTTTTGATCCTTTACTTCAAAGAATTGAAAGAGATCAAAAAGCAGGATTTCGTCCTCAGATGATTGTTGTTACAGGTGATATTGCCTCCCAAGGTATTAAAAAGGAATATGACCTGGCCAAAGAATTTTTTGATGCCCTACTTAAAAGCCTAAATCTTAGTGCTGAGCAAATTTTCATTGTTCCCGGCAACCACGATGTAAACCGCAAAAAATACAGGCCAAAGGATGTGCCGGTGTATGAGAATATGCAGGAGTTGAATAAGGAGCTTGAAGATACAGAGTATCGAGGGGACCTGCTCAAAGGGATGGAGGAGTATTTTCAATTTATTGAAGAGCACTATCCCCATCATAAATGTATAGATCAAGGATTGGTCCCCTTTGTTAAAACCTTCTCAACTGGTACATCAACTGCTACAACGAAAAATAAGAAAATTATCAGGCTTATAGGATTGAATTCAGCCTGGATGTGCAGAAAATCTGATGATGAGAGAATGATTTCCATCGGCGAATATCAAATCAAAAAGGCCATGGAATCTTTTAAAGAAGAAAAAGAAAAGGCTTTTGATTTACAAATATTCCTGCTGCATCATCCCTTATCCTGGTTGTGGCCGAAGGACAAAACCATATGCCGCCACCATTTCAATAACTCTCTTCTTCTTTGCGGTCATCTTCATCAACCGGGCGGAGGTTTTTTCGATGATCTGGAGGGCAGTTTGTATCAGTTTCAGGCTGGAGGGGCTTATCTTGGCAGCAATTCAGATTGGCCATGCAGGTTTCATTATATAACCTTTGACTGGCAGAACAATTTAATTACCCTTGATTTCAGAAAATTTAACCCTGAAAAACGAAAATGGATACTTGACACTGATACTGGTGATGAGGGGAGAAAATCTTTCCCTATGGATAGAATCACAACAGTTGATCCTGAGGAGAAGAAAAAAGAACAAGAGATGAGCAGAGAGAAACTCCGGCAGCGTGCCATTTTTGAACCCTACCTTACCACAGCGCTTGAGGAACATCGCCATCTTCCCACCCAGGGTTTTGAGACCAATGTCAGAATATCCATTGAACTTGAGCGGATATACATCAATATGCGGGCGGTAATTCAACTCTGTGATTTTGAATACACTAAGGTAGGCAAAAATCTGATGAAGGAGAGAATTCGGGAGCACAAATTATCAGCCCTTGATATTAGAGCAACCTTTGCCGCTACCCATAAATTCAATATAAAAGACATGGTCATCCTTGGCGACCCCGGTGCAGGCAAAACCACCTTGCTTAAATATATCCTGATCATGCTGATTCAGGGCCGGGGTGAGGAAAAGATAGGCATAGATACTCACCTGATCCCTTTTTTTGCGCCTTTGCGGGAATTAAAAAACCCTGATAAAGAAAAATTTGTTGATTTTCTACAAAGAGTTTGCCGGCTTGAGAAATTTTCCATAAAAGAAAAAGAGTTACTCGCCCTGCTTGATGAGGGCGGCAGTATAATTTTGCTTGACGGGCTTGATGAGGTGGCTGATGAAACAGCGCGAAGGGAGACCTGCAAATGGATAGATGAGGCCAGAATGCGCTTTGCTAAAACGCGGTTTGTGATAACCTCCAGGTTTGCCGGATATCTTGGAAAAAGCAGGTTGGAAGGAAACTGTCTTGAGCTTTCCATCCAGGATTTCACAGAGGATGAAATCAAGGCTTTCCTTATGCGGTGGTTTGAGTCTGTGGAAGCAATTGTTCATGGAGGAAAAGATGATGCCTTCTGGAAGGAAAAGGGACGTGATCAGGCCTTAACCCTATTTAACCACATTGTTGCCTCAAAGCATATAAAAAAGCTGGCCGTGACCCCTTTGCTTTTACAAATTATTGCCCTGGTTCATCGTGATCGCGGCGCTTTACCCCAACGCCGGGTGGAACTCTATAAAGAGTGCACGAATGTATTGCTGGAGAAATGGAACCTGGCCAAGGGGCTTGATGTTCTGATTAGTGCAGATGAGGCTCGAAAGATGCTGCAACCTCTGGCTTTGTGGCTTCATGATCAAGATGAGCGGCGCTCAGCGCCAATGGAGCAAATCCTTAAGGTAATTGAAGCGCCCCTTCAGGAAATTGGAAAATCCGGATTAGATGCTAAAAAGCTTTTATTGAATATTCGCGATAGAAGCGGGATATTCGTGGGCTACAGCGAATCGGAATACGGATTTACTCACCTGAGTTTCCAGGAATATCTGGCTGCAGAAGAGGTCCGGAATCAAGGGAAAATCGATTTACTCATAGAAAAGTATGGCCAGAAATGGTGGAAGGAAGTAACTCGCCTATGCCTTGCCCTAAACAACCCGTCAGTTATTAGTGAATTTATGCATCTAATTATTCCCACAGAAAGCTTTAAAACTGATATTAGTTTAGTCCTTGACGCAATTGGAGATTCCATTGTAAACCCCGTCACACCCTTTGCCGATGCCCTGAATAATAAGGATTTGTCTCTTGAGGCAAGGTTAAATTCCCTAAGAGTAGTAAAAAAGATGACGGGGCCGAAGGCTATCCAGGCGCTGAAAACAGCTGTTAAGAATAAAGACAATCCTCTGTCGATCATCAGGGCGGCCTATAAGGCGCTTGAATCTATGGGGGAAACAGAAGGGGTTGAGAAACCGGCGGATGATCTGACCCCGACAACTTTTACCTCTTCAGTTGATCAGGCAGAGATGGTTTTGGTGCCTGCGGGTCCGTTTCTTTATGGCAGTCATGAAGATGATAAGGAGGCCGCAAGTAATGAAAAACCCCAACGAGTTATTGACCTTCCTCAATTTTATATTGACAAGTATCCTGTAACCAATGAGCAGTATGGTAATTTTTTAAATAAGGCAGCCCCTGCTGAGAATACTTTGAATAAATGGATAGACTTGAAAGGATCTTTTAGAAAAGAGAGATGCCGAATAAAATTGGAAAAGAAAAGATTTTTGGTTGTGCAAAAGGAAAGGTTTTTGGTTGAAAAAGGGTATGAAAGACATCCGGTTATTTATGTTTCCTGGCGTGGTGCAGAAGCTTATGCCAAATGGTCCGGGAAATATTTGCCTACAGAGCAGCAATGGGAAAAGGCCGCTCGCGGCCCTGATGGATTTATTTATCCCTGGGGGAATGAGTTTGATAAAACTCTTTGTAACACTGAGGGATCAAAATCTGTTGGGACGACCCCGGTTGAGAAATTTCCGGCAGGGAAAAGTCCCTATGGGTGCTTTGACATGGCCGGTAATGTCTGGGAGTGGACTGATAGCTTGTATGATAAGATGAGGAATGGCGGTTTCTTCGCGGCGGGTCGTGGTTCTGCGGAGCACTTTTCTGCCGGTGCGCGTGTCGCATCCTCTTCCTCCCGTACGGCAGGTGCTACAGTGTAGGGTTTCGGTGCGCCAGGATTTAACCTTTGTTTTTTTACTCTTTTACCCTTTTTCGCGCTGAAAATCACTGGAAAAGCTTTACTATTTTTATTTTTATACTTTTAAAATTTTACTATTTAAACTGAAATATTAATCTCATAAAAAAACATCAATTGTAATAGTTCACCACGGAGACACAGAGACACTGAGAAATGATTTTAGAAGAAAAACTTACAGAGCAGATAATTGGGGCAGTGATAGAAGTTCATGGGCATTTAGACCTTGGTTTATTAGAGTCAGCTTATGAAGAAAGTCTTGGTCATGAACT
>JAUWIR010000416.1 GCA_030605265.1 Pseudomonadota bacterium
GGAAGAAAAGAAAAATCAAAAAAAGTAGCCTAAACCTCCGCTAAAGCCAATATCTTTACTAATATTAAATTCCCCTCTGATAGTGAATTGCTGAGTTAAGAAAAACTGCACCCCGCCAATAAAAAGCGCTGATGCTTTATTTTCATCTATACGAGGAGAATCAAAAATCGACTGCAAGGCACCAATCCGAATATACGGTTTGGCAGGAAGAGCATCCCACTCAAGATTGAGGGTACCAATGATTCGTTGATGAGTCAGAGTATCCTTCTCCATATCATGAAGGGATCGACTATATTCAGCGCTAATGGAAAAATCCGCGGGCACCCCCAGTTCAAGATTTGGGGCAAGATAATAAGCCCCTGAAGCATGGAAACAAAGGGCGTCATCAATTTCTATATTTTTTTGAGAGGAGTAATCTGCATCAACCTCTTCACGACCAAGCCCGAAAGAAAGCCAAAACATCTGAGGATTTCGATAGAAAAATTTAGCCAGCTGCTGGGTTGTTTTAATGCTATCTTGATTTTTTTGTATTTCTCTGTAAAAGTTCCAATCGATAAGTACACCAAAGCCGGGGTATTCTTCTTGAGCTTTAACTAATTGAGTGGTACCAGCCAAAACAAAAAGAACTATTATGAAAATCAGTGAATATCTTCCCATCCGTCCCTTAATACTAACTCTTTGAACCATAATTTTTTTCACCTTATTATTAAAACCCCAATAATCCTTTTTGAGCTTGTTTGCGGATTTCCTTTTCATCTGCCCATTCAATGATCCCGGTTTCAATATCGGCCAATTTAAGAGTTATTTTGTAATAGATGTCTTTTTTTCTGCCGGCTTTTTTCTCAATAGAAGTTATTTCTCCATAAAACATGTAGTCTGAGCCAATTTGTCTGCCGATTTTTTTCCTGGTTGTCGGATCAACTAACCCTGTTTTCCCTTGATATTCAAGCTGTTCTATGAGGTCCTGGTTTATTTCACTGGCTGCGGTAAAACGAACTTTACCGGATTTTAATAAAGCAGTACTAATTTTATCAGTTATCGATTTTGTATCAATGTGTTCAGCAGTCTTATTCTTGATCCTGCTTACATAAATAACCGGGCGATTATTTCCCAATACCGGGTGGATTAAAAGGGATTGAACCATTTTTTCTGCAATGGTTTGAAGATCTGTTGAACCAAACTCCTCTGTTAAGGTTTCTACTTCTCCCGGACTTCCATATTGTACACGGCTGCATTTTATTACTGTGAAAGCAATAATTATTATGGATATCCCAAGGATCGTTTTCTTTTTTGTCATCATCCCTCTCCCATTTTAAGATATTTTTGTAACTGTTCAGCTAGTTCAAGAACAGCTTCTAAAATCATTTCTCAGTGTCTCCGTGGTGAATTATTACGTATTTTTAAATTAATTAATCATTTATCTTGATTTTCGTATTCTTACTTTAAATTGTCGTACCTCACTAGTTGGTCCTACTCCAATGAGATTTTTTACTTCATTCCCGTTTATTATTACAGGGGTCCAATGCTCTCCTAACCCGGCAATTTGAAAACCATTTGCGTCAAACCAATTAAAGGAATAATCAAAGGAGAAATTTTTACTTGTTTTATTGATCACCTGAACCTGAACTTTTAACAGTTCATTCTCCATTTTCGATTTAATATCTGTGATTTGAAGATTTCGCAATAAAGCCCGATTATTGATTAAAACATAATTACTAAAGGCGTAATTTCCCAAAGCTTGCCCCCCCCCAATATTACTGCTGGTAGTGGGCGCGCAGGCGGAAATAAAAAAGAAAAGTACCATAGTAAATCCTAACCCTAACAATTTTTTCATTACAACTCACCATCCTTTCATTTTTTTAAATATTCCTAGGAATTATCTTTATATCACCAAATAATCTATCCTCTATAGATCGAAGATTTACTAAACAAACCTCCCCCTTTTGTATGGTGACTGAATCCTTTATTATATCCAAAATTTTTCCTGAAGGGGTCTTAAGCTGCCAAATAAATTCATGCGATCCATTGGTAATTTTTTTTCTAAATACCTGAATATTATTAGGTAAAAGGAGCCAATTCCTTAAATCTGCATTTTCACTGAGAATACTATATAAACTGGAAGCCAAAAAAGCAAGTTGAGATGAGTTACTCAACTGTTTACTGAGAGTGGCCTTTCCTAATATCCGTGCCATTTGCCGGAAAAATATGATGGAGAACCTCTCCTGCAAAGATTTTTTCGCTAAAGGATCGAGATTGACTACTTTGCTGGAACCCCCCGAAGCTATTCCATTGTCGAAACATTCGATGAGAAAGTTACTTCCTTTTTTCAAATTTCGATCATGTGTGTAAAAAGGAAGCGCGATAGTTACCACCGATTTATTTATGAAAATGGGCAGTTTGATTTGCTCTTTTTGTGAAATAAATCCGGCGCCAAAAAACACAATAATTTCAGCATCCATTTCATTATAGGAAATATTAGAGTGATTATGAAAGCTTTCGAGCCAAACAGAATGTTCCTCTTGAAATCCTAATTTCTTGGAAAGACGCAACAAATCCTTTTGTACACAAGAAAATTGAGGGTTCAAGTGATAGGTTTTTTTATAATCAATATAGGCATCATTTTCCTCCCCATACAATTCATAGATAATTCCCGAAAGGTAGTAGGTAAAGGAATTTTGGAAGGAATTTAAAGTAGAAGCGCTCATTGTTTTAAGTTCTTCTTCTGTTTCTTTTATTTTAGGATATTTGGACAAAGATATTTTTCTCTTATCAGCCCATTTTTGATACTCACTCACCTCTTTATTATGTCTTTTTAATTCCTCCTTTTGGCGAATCTCTGCACGTCTTACTTCAACCCTGGCCTCTTCAACATTTCCAAGAAAAAGATAATTTAGAGTTTGATAGGTGTTGAGCAATATCCTCTCATAAGAGTAACCACGATAGGGTATGGCATTATCATTAGCCGGAAGGGACAGAAGCTGGCTGGCTAAGGTCCTGGCGCTAATCACAGCCCTTTTTTCATAATCAGTAATAATAGAGAGCGCTTGATCAAAGGATTTAAGGCTTGCTGAATAATCCCCTTGAATGTTTTGTATCATTCCCTTTTCCATTAATAAGAGGGTTTTATTTCCCGACAATGCCCCGGTTACTTTTGATTGTGTGGCTTTGTCAAAATTACCTCTATAGAGTAATTCCTTTTTTTTCTGAACAACTTGAGGATAGGGAATAATTCCTAAATACGTACAGCCTGTTAAATAAGATGAGATAATAATAGCAAATAATAAAAAAATCAGATACGTTTTTTTCATATGTGTTTATGTTTTTTTTTGTTATTCTGTTTGCAAAATTCTATCATTTCTTTTTTTTACAATAAAGAGAAATTTTTCAATTTGTGCAATTAAGAAATTTTAGACAGGATAACAGGATTGACAAGATAATTTTTAATCCTGTTTATCATCTATAATAATTTTTTGACTTTACGTTGCGCTCAACTTTATTTTCTCCAAAATTAAGCAAACCCATTGGTCCTTTGATTGCCTAAGGTAATTCTTATTATAAATATGATATACACACTCAATATTTTATTCCGTCAACTCCTTAAGGTTTGATAAATATTTTGATTGACTGGATTTAGATCATGTTAATCCTGTTATCCTGTCAAATATTTTTTTTCATTAGTACATCCAGAAATCTAATTGCACAGGTTGAAAATTTTTTTTTCAAGAGGAAAAATTGTAAGTTAGTTCCTTATCAAGGAACTGTCATTATCGTGAGGCGCCAGAGATAATGCACATAAATTTTGGGCTGCATGAATAATTCCCTTAAAATCTAGTCCCATCTGCTCTAGGAGTAAATTTTTGGGTCCTGCTGGAATAAATTTGTCAGGGATACCAAGGCGGCGAATTTGAACTGAATGAATACCATTTTCTTCGAGTAACTCAAGAATTGCGCTTCCGAATCCTCCTGAAAGCGCATTCTCCTCTACAGTGATAACCATGCCTGTATTTATCGCTTTTTCTAAAATAAGCTTCTTATCAAGAGGCTTTATAAAACGGGCGTTGATTACTTGAGCGCCTATGCCTTTTTGTTCCAGAATACCTGCGGCAAGCATGGCTTCACGGACCATAGTTCCAACAGCTATTATGGTAAGATCTTGACCATTTCTTAATAATTACCCCTGGCCTATGGATAATTTTTTAAATGGATCAGTGAAATTTGTTCCAACTCCCTTTCCTCGAGGAAAGCGAATGGCTACAGGGCAATTCTGTGAAACAGCCGTATAGAGCATATGTTGCAATTCATCTTCATCTTTAGGGGCCATTATTATTATATTGGGGATCGCTCGTAAAAAAGATAAATCAAAAGCCCCATGGTGAGTGGGCCCATCCTCTCCCACCAAGCCGGCCCTATCTATGGCAAAAATTACCGGCAGCTTCTGCAGGCAGACATCATGGAGAATCTGATCATAGGCACGTTGAAGAAAGGTAGAATATATGGCCACTATTGGTCGAAGTCCTTCACAGGCCATACCGGCGATATGCGTATATATAATTGCAATTTCAAAGCAAAAGAGCCCTAGATCTTTATAATATTCCTTTATTGTCTCAGGATCGTTTTCATCATAAGCTCTTGCAGAATATACAAGATTATTATAGTTACCAA
>JAUWIR010000550.1 GCA_030605265.1 Pseudomonadota bacterium
GCCGATTTAGCTGTAACTATTCCATTTGGGGCACCGGTAAATAAGTCTTCGTCAATAGTAGCTACTTCTTCGTCAGAACTGGACCAGGAAACCATTTGGGTTATATCAGCGATACTGCCGTCTGAATAAGTGCCCACGGCAGTAAATTGTTCTGTTTCATCGACTTGTAGGGATAGGTTAGATGGAAGTATTGCTATGCCGGTTAACTGCACACTCTCGCTTCCGCTTTCGCTTTTTGATTCATCACCCTCAAAACATCCGCATACACCTATCATCAAACTGATGAACAAGCAAATGAAAAAATAAACCCGTCTGTATTTCATATACTTCCCTCCCTACTATGGCAATGAAAAAGTTAAAAATATAGACAATTACGCCTAATAATTCAGCCTTTAAGAATAATTTTTCTGATATCTTCTTATCGCTTTGATTTTTGTCAGCTTCGGGAATAAATTAATATTTGTATAAAAACTGAATATATTTGATGAGGCGGAATCGCAATATTATTGGATTGATAACCAAGAGGTCCCTGCAATTGCATAAAAAAATCATGCGCGCGGGATGAGACGTTGGGGAGAGGTCATATCCCCCTGCATTTAACTATAAAATTTAGAGGGAATAAAAAAAAATATGACAAATAGTATTCCCTTATCGTATAATACATAAAAAGGTTAATATTATATTAAATTTTACTTTTTACCTGGATACTCGATGCATTTTTGGATTTTTTTGTTTTTCATGAAGGAGAAACATACCTAAAAATACTTTTTTCCGATATCCCTCCTCATGAGCTTTTTATTCGATTAGTGGGAAGTTTATCATTTCTTGTTATCGGTCTCTTAATAATAAAACTTATAAATATAAAAGAGCTGGCTGAAAAAACATTACATGAAAGCGAGGAGCGCTATCGATCATTTGTACAAAATTTTCAGGGCATAGCTTACCGTTGTGATCTAAATTTCAGACCAATATTTATCCATGGAAATGTTGAACAAATTACCGGTTTCAGTGAAGAGGAATTCATTTCCGGGAAAATAGCATGGGACAAAATCATCCATTCCCGGGATTTTTTAATTGTATATAAAAAAGAAAAGCAAACCCTCCGCTCTACCCCAAATTACTCAAATAAACATGAATATCAAATCCTTCGCAAAGACGGGCAAATACGATGGATTTATGAAATTATGCAAAATATCTGCGATCAATCAGGAAAACCTTTGGCTTTTCAGGGGACTATCTATGATATCACTAACCGGAAAATGATGTGAATATTTGATCCTGCCTGAAGATCGCTCAAAAGTGCTCAAGGCCATAAACAAGGCAATTGAGTATACCCAATCCTATGAGGTTGAGTATCGTATAAAGCATAAAGGAGGGGGAATTCGCTATGTGATTGAAAGAGGCCGGCCAATAAAAGGGGCTGATGAAAAACTTTTATATATTGACGGAGTTATCTTTGACATTACTGAGAGAAAAAATATGGAAGAGGAAATCAGCAAAGCCCAAAAACTGGAATCAATCGGCATTCTTGCCGGAGGCATAGCGCATGATGTCAGTAGAAATTGATGAAAATCAGATTAGTCAAGTTATTAACAACCTAATTATCAATGCCTCCCAGGCCATGCCTAAAGGTGGCATCATAAAAATATGTGTTGAAAATGTTCTTGTTGAAGAGGGCGATAATTTACCCCTGGAATATGGCAAATATGTAAAACTATCAATACAAGATCAAGGCATGGGAATACCCAAGGAACATCTTCATACAATTTTTGATCCTTATTTTACTACTAAGGAAAAGGGAACCGGCTTGGGGTTGGCCATAAGTTATTCTATTATTAAAAAACATGAGGGATATATTCTTGTTGAATCTGTGGAAAATGTTGGAACCACCTTTTCTATTTATCTGCCTATCTCACAAAGAGAAATATTTAAAGTAAATGAGATTGCCGAAGAGGGCATTTTTTATGGGAGGGGTAAAATTTTACTAATGGATGATCAGGAAAGTGTGCTTGATATAGTAAGAGAAATGCTCAATTATATTGGCTATGAGGTTGAATGTGCCGGAACAGGTGATGAAGCCATTGATATGTATAAAAAGGCCATGAATACAGGATGTGCTTTTGATGCAGTAATCGCTGATTTAACCATCCCTGGGGGAATAGGTGGTGACGAGGTCGCCAAAAGGCTTCAGGAAATTGACCCTAAGGTCAAAGCAATTGTTTCATCAGGGTATTCAAATGACCCTGTAATGTCGGATTATGAAAACTACGGGTTCAGCGGTTTTGTAGCCAAACCCTTTGCCTTAAAAGAATTAAGTCGCACCCTGCATGAAGTGCTTGCTCGGGCCTAAGTGGGTGGAGCATATACAAACTTTTTCATTATGCGCACTTACTCATCGAATGTGGCTATATATCGAATATGGCTATATAAGGAACGATTTAAAATCGCGGTCCATCACTGTCTTGCGGCCGGCCTTGGCTGCGTTCCGGACGCCCTCGTCGCAAATCGTGCGCAAATGATCTGAAAGCACTTTCATGACCGAATCGGAAGTATTCATACCGGAACGTTCGTAAATATATTTTTTTAATTTGGAAACCACTACCAGAATGTCATGAGGTTGGCTGACCTCTCGCATCTGGACAACTGTAGGCATCCCAGGCGCTGACGGGGAATTCGGAGTTTTGCTTTGGCGGGCTTGTACGGGGGGAGAGGGCTGATCATCTACCCGGCGTTCCTCGTCCTTTTGGTGTTGCCATTGGGCAAGACTCGGCGAGCGTTTCTCTATGGCCGATGCCTCACGGTGCTTGGCTAAAGGAAGGTGGGCATCCCAACAAGATACCGAACAAAAGGCCAAATCCGTACGTTTTTGATTACATGTTGACACACTACAGGTAAAATATATCTTTTGAAAACCAATTTCCGCCTTGCAAGTACTACAAAGACGCCAATAAGTTGGGGTCATTGTCATATCTAGTATCTCCTTTAAATATTACCAAAGATTAATGGCCCTAAGCATCCGTCCCCCATTATCATAGGTGAATGTGTCATTATTTATACCAGGATAATCTCGTTTGGTCAAACGATAAAGGGTATATTACTGCCAGTACCTAATGACCAAGGCAAGGGTGGTGATGCCAGGTTGAAGGTAAAGAATTTGGAGATCACCAATGGGGGATAGTACTTTCAAAACGTATACGGTACAGGGCAAGGAGGCGATTTAACAATTGAGGCTGAAGAGTCCATCCTGATTTCAGGTGATGGAAGTAAAATAAATAGTATAGCTGAAGAAGGGAGCAAAGGTGATGCCGGTGATAAAAATAATTTGGTTAGACTTCCGCTCGAAATTCCAAAGGTCCCAGGTTCTTAATCCCCAGTTAAGCTCCTTGAATCGTTCAAGATCATTCTTACCTTCAAAAGCTACTGACAATACAATAGTATAAGTCCAACCATCCTGTTCATCACCA
>JAUWIR010000338.1 GCA_030605265.1 Pseudomonadota bacterium
ATATAACCTTTGAATATCGGTGTATGAATAAAAATTGAATCCACCGGATTTTGCGATAACCACTTGTAATAATAAGCAAAAAAGGGAAAATATAACCTTATTTCACCACACCAATTACGGTTGACCCTAATTTATTTGGATCGTGAAAGGGGATAACTTCACCGTCACAGATGATTTTGCCTCCTGAGGGGATGTCCAAGCCGCCAAGTAGATTAAGCAGGGTAGTCTTCCCGCACCCTGAAGAACCTAAAATGGTGATTAATCCGGAAGGAAGGGAAATATTCAAATTGCAAAGGACCGGCACCTCAATTTTGGAATAGTAAGATTTTGATAGATTTTCTATATTAATCATACAGTTAATCAGGTAAAATAGTATTTTAAAATTTGGACTGATAAATTGTTAGTATATCTTTAATAAATTTGATAAAATATTTCTACAAAACCTTCTATCGTCTAAAAAAGAAAAAAATAGTGAATTATGAAAAATTTAATGAGGGGGAAAAAGACATGAAGATGATCTCTATAGTTCTTTTTTTAAGTATGCTGCTTTTGATAATGTATCTGGTTTTGCCTTCTTTCTCTGGCGATCCGGGGACTGCAATCTCCGGCGCCCCGAATATTTACTGCATGGCCGGGTCTGACAATAGCATATTTCAAAAAAAAAGAAAAAAAAGTGAAATACCTCTTCCCTTACCAAAATATAGAGGATCACTAACAGTTGAGGAGGCTATTAAAAAAAGAAGGACCATAAGAAATTTTTCATCCGCTGTTTCTCTCAATCAGCAGATGGTGTCACAAATCTTATGGGCGGCACAAGGTATTACTGAAAAAGGAGGAGATAAACGTTCTATTGCCTCGGCCGGGGCACTTTACCCTTTGGACGTTTATGTACTTGTGGGAAATAAGGGAGTGGATGGTCTTGCGGCAGGCCTCTATCATTATCACCCCTCGGAAAATAAAATACAATTGTGTATTCAAGGGGACCTGCGTAAAAAAGTGGCTGAAGCAGCCCTCAGCCAAACCTGGATTGCCCATGCTCCTATAATAATCATCATTACAGCAGAATATACTCGAACAACGAAAAAATATGAGGAAAGAGGAAGGCGATATGTTCATATGGAAGTTGGACATGCCGGGCAAAATATTTTTTTACAAGCAGAGGCTTTAGGTCTTAATGCCGGTATAGTGGGCGCATTCCAGGACGAAAATCTTAAAGAAACCTTAAAACTTCCTCTAAGCTATGATCCTTTGCTAATCATGCCGGTTGGGGCTGGAAATTAAAAATATAAGACTTCGTGCCTTTGTGCTTTGTGTCTTAGTGGCCTAATAAAAAACATTATTTTATTTTTTAGCATAGAAAGTTTTTAATACTTCATCCAGCCCCAACTCTACCAATCTCTCTTTCAGCGGCTTGGCTGTTTTCGGGTCGAAACCCATGGCTTTAAAATAATTTTTCTTGGCCTCTTCAATGGGTATATTATTTAAAAATAAAACATTGAGATAATGTAAGGAAAAATTTACACTTACTTTATAATTGTGCAGAAACATTTACAAACCAATACCTACCAAATTATTTAAACCCAATAAATTTAAGGGATTAGGGATTCATGTTGTGCGAAAATTACAAAAGATGGATTTTCTGAAATTGAGGCAAAAATTCCTTTGATGATAAACCTGATTACAGAAGAGATACACAAGGTCCTTAGTTTGGATGTTCTTGAAACATAAAGAAAATTAAAGTATACTGGAGAAAATGAGAGGGAAGAAAAAAAACCTTGTTTAACAAAAAAGGGTACTATTGTGCATGAATTATCAATGATGCAAGAGGTTATTAAAATATTAGAAGAACAGGTCAAAACGAATAAGGTAAAAAAAGTTCATAAGGTGAATTTGAAAGTAGGAAAATTAATGTCAGTAGTTCCCTCATCACTCATTTTTTGTTTTGAAATTTTAGCTAAAGATACCCTTATGGAAGGGGCTACACTTGATATTGAGGAAGTCCCGGTTAAGTGCTTGTGTCAAGACTGCGGAACAGAATTTATTGTTGAGTCCTTCATATTCTTGTGTCCTCAATGCCGGGGGACAAACCTAAAACAATTATCCGGTAATGAATTTATGGTCCATAACATGGAGGTGGATTAAGTGGAAATAAAAGTCTTATCCAATATCCTCAAAGCCAATCAGGCTATAGCTGCAGAGAATCAGCAACTATTCCAAAAAAATCAACTTCTGGCGCTTAATCTCATCAGCTCTCCCGGTTCAGGGAAAACATCGATTCTGGAAAAAACCATTGAATTGTTAAATTCCACTATCCGATTAGGGATAATTGAGGGTGATCTTCAAACCAGTAAAGACGCTGAAAGAATCAATGTCTTCGGCATCCCTGTTGTTCAGATAAACACGGAAGGGGGATGTCATTTGGATGCTAATATGATTAAAATGGCCCTTCCCGGTCTTCCATTACCGGAAATGGATTGCCTGATTATTGAGAATGTGGGAAATCTGGTATGTCCGGCAAGTTATTTTTTAGGCGAAGATAGTAAGATTGTTGTCCTTAGTGTTACTGAAGGAGATGATAAACCAAGTAAGTATCCTATAATCTTCAGGGAAAGCCAAATACTGCTTATTAATAAAATCGATCTCCTTCCCTTTACTAATTTCAATTTGGACATAGCCAAGGAAGATGCTTTGCAAATTAACCCGGACTTAAAAATTTTTGAAATTTCTTGTAAAAATGGTCAAGGATTTGAAGACTGGACTACTTGGCTGGCAAAAAAGGTTAACAAAAAAAATGATTCCTTCCATTACTGAAGGAATTACCCGTGCAAAGATATTTGTTTACGGCGTTGTGCAGGGGGTTGGATTTCGGCCTTTTGTCGATCGTTTTGCTCAGGAAAACCATCTGACTGGCTGGGTTTTAAACTCTTCCTCAGGTGTGGAAATTGAAGTTGAGGGAGAAAAAAGTGATCTGGAGCTTTTCATTAAAGGATTTGCTCAAGCCGCCCCTCCCCTATCCCTGATCACTCACATGGAGGTTTCCTATCTGCCTCCGATTGGCCATACATCTTTTATTATAAAAAAAAGTATCATCAAAAAAAATAATTTCACCCTTATCTCACCTGATGTTGCCGTCTGCCGGGAATGCCTCGAAGAGCTTTATGATCCTCATAATCGCCGCTATCATTACCCTTTTATTAACTGCACTAATTGCGGCCCCCGTTATACTATCATTAAGGACATCCCTTATGACCGTCAGAATACCACCATGGAAAAATTTACTATGTGCTCGGCTTGCGCCAAAGAATACTCTGATACAAATAATCGAAGATTTCATGCACAACCCATTGCCTGTTGGGATTGCGGCCCCAAAATATGGCTTGAGGATCTAGAGAAAAAAATTAAAGTTACCGATCCAATAAAAAGAGTCAATGAACTATTGGCTCAAGGAAAGATCATAGCCATTAAAGGATTGGGGGGCTTTCACTTGGTTTGTGACGGGCAAAATGAAAAGGCCGTACAGAATTTACGAGAAAAAAAAATTCGGGAAGAAAAACCCTTTGCCCTCATGGTAAAAAACCTCCAGGACATTCAAACCTTTTGTTTTGTCTCAAAAGAAGAAGAGGCCAGCCTCAGCTCTCCGAAAAGCCCGATCGTTCTTCTCAAGAAAAAAAACCCTTCCCTCATTGCCCCTTCTGTTGCTCCTAAAAGCCGACATTTTGGCGTTATGCTGCCCTATACTCCACTGCATTCCCTGATCATGGAAGGCCACTTTGCTCTGGTGATGACCAGCGGCAATATCAGCCATGAACCGATTGTCATTTCAAATAAAGAAGCCGGTCAAAAGCTAAAAGGAATAGCGGATTTCTTTCTTTTTCATAACCGAAAGATTTATACACGCAGTGACGATTCCGTTGTCTTTGTGAATCAAGGAAAAGAAAGCCTTCTTCGAAGGTCCCGAGGATATTGTCCCTTACCCATACATTTAAGTTTTCCTTGTAGTGAAATTTTAGCTTGCGGCGCAGAGTTAAAGAATACCATCTGCTTGAGCAGAGAAAAGAATGCTTTTGTTAGTCAATACATTGGAGACCTTGAAAATTTAGAAACCTTTCGCTTTTTTGAGCACACTGTCAAAAAAATGAAAAGGGTCCTTAAGGTCAATCCCCAAATCATTGCCTATGATATGCACCCTGATTATTTTAGCACAAAATTTGCTAAAGAAGCTCCCGGTTTTACCAGGCGCATTCCCGTCCAACATCATCATGCGCATATTGCCGGCTGTATGGCTGAAAATAATTTATCCGGCAAAGTTATCGGCATCTCCTGGGACGGCACTGGGTATGGCCCGGATGACTGTGTTTGGGGAGGAGAATTTCTTATTGCAGATTACAGTTCCTTTGAACGGATAGCCCATTTTTGCTATCTCCCCTTACCTGGCGGACATATGGCCATTAAGGAACCTTATCGCATGGCTTTAGTTTATCTTATGGAGGCTTTCGGAGACAAGGTCTTAAAGCAAAAAATCGCTTTTTTTCACCAGATCGATAAGAAGACAATCTGGGCTATTCAAGAAACCATTACCAAAAGGATCAATTCACCTCTTACCTCAAGCGCAGGGAGGCTTTTTGAATCAGTAGCCGCCATAGTGGGATTGAGAAATAAAAACAGTTATGAAGGGCAATCAGCCATTGAATTAGAATATCTGGCCTCTCTTGGCCAAGAGCAAAAAAAAGAAGTTCTCTATCCCTATCTAATAAGGGTAATCAATAAAAAATCAGAGCAAAGAGAATTCGAACAATCTTTCACCTATGAAATCGACGTGATTCCCATGATACGGCAAATCGTCATGGATGTGCAAAACGGCCTCCCCTCCCCTATTATGGCCTATCGTTTTCACTATACTATGGCCATGATTTGTCTGGATATATGTATGAAAATTCGAAAAAGCCGTAAAATAAATACTGTTGCTTTAAGCGGTGGTGTTTTCCAAAACCGCCTCTTAACTTCATTACTATTAGAAAAATTTAACCATGAGCATTTTAACTGCTTTATTCATCAAAGAGTGCCTGCTAATGATGGCGGGATATCATTAGGGCAGTTGGTAATTGCCAATGCAAAAACAGGAAATACATTATGAGCAAAAAAAAAATCATCGGTATTATTATTGGGGGGGCCGCAGGATTTGCTTTCGGATATTTTGGCAGATGTTTTGGTCCAAAGACCTGAGCTTTGTCGTCTAATCCCTGGTCAGGGATGATTTTAGGGGCAATAATCGGTTACCTTATAGCCCCATAAGCCCCTGGGTGAAAGAAATGCCAGAGGCAAAAAAAAATTCGGGACCCTTCACTGGTTAATTCAGAGTGAACTCTGAACGGGGACCCTTATCCACACTATAAATGTTTATCTGTTAAACTTGTTAATCAAAATTTTTGATTTTATCAATCTCTTGTGATAAACTTTCACTTCAATGTAATAAAAAAATTATCATACTATTATCACTCTAAAATGAAGGA
>JAUWIR010000040.1 GCA_030605265.1 Pseudomonadota bacterium
ACCACAAACTCATTAATATTTTTGTTTTGATAAAACCTGATTTCTTTTAATATACTTTCTATTGTTCTGGTGCGATATCTTTCCCATAGGGATTTTTCTTTACAAAAAGCACAGTTTGAAATACATCCCCTACTCCACATTACTGAGACAACTTGGGCTTCATAAGCGTTAAGATCGAATCCATCATAATCCGGGAAGGCAATTTTTGAGAGATCAAGGGGGTTGGGCAGTGAAGGCAATTCCATACTATTATCGAAACGACAATCCAGAAGGCCGTGAATTTTGACCTGAACATCTATTGTTGATGTATTTTTTTGTATAATCAATTCAGTCAGAGGTTTTTCGCCCTCACCAACAACAATAAAATCAATTAAATTTTTTGTATTATTCTTTAACCATTTTCTTTCATTTAACGTAGCACAAATTGGTCCTCCAGCAACTATGAGCTTTTGAGGGCATTTCTTTTTAATTTTTTTTATCACCTCACAGGTAATATATTGATTCGGGTCCACCATAGAAAATCCAATAAGTGGAATATCAAAATCTATAATTTTATTAATAAGTAAATCGAATAATCCATTGAACCGAAGCATCATTTCATGAGGAGGGGTATTGCGCCATATATAATCATTTTCTACCTTCCACAATTTTTTTTGATTCGTATCTGCCCTTTTGAATAATTCCATGTTTAAATCAAATATCTTATAACCTATTTTCCGATCCTTTAAATATCGTGCCAGATAACCAAGAGACATAGGAGGATGATGTACTCCCCAAGGTGGTGCTATAACCAGCAATATCTCTTCTGAGATCGAATTGGAAAAACAGTTGTGGAATAGATTTTTTGTTTCTAACATTTAAAAATAGATATCCATTAATACATTATTAATTATCATCATTTGTCATTAAGATATTTTCTTAATCTTAATTGCGTATATAGATTCATCCCTACGTTATCACAACTTTTATAACATTTGATTTTGTCAAAATATTTGTCCTCCTTTGACAAATTTTTTGCTTTTTGTCGAAATTCCTTATAGATAGGGCCTTGCCATATTTTCAAGAAAGAATCATCGAATAAATTACCTAATGGTAATTTGTGAGCTTTACAGCAAGGGATCACATTTCCTTCAACAGTGACTCTGGCATAAGTCCATCCAATTGTACATGAGAGATGATCGATAATCTGACGTTCATATTCTTGCTTTTTCTCCCTGTAAGATGTTAACCGGCGGATAAAAGAACCTAAGCCAAGAATTTCCATAGGGTAGAGGCGAAGATGTCCAAAATTTTTATTGTGAGCCCAACAGGTAGATTTTTGGCGGCATTGTTGACAATCTTTTTGATCAAACACAAATGATACACAAAAGCCTCTGCCAAAAGAATTTTCACCAGTAACTTGCTTCTCAATACTTATCTTGCCTTGAGGACATTTTATTGCCTTAAATTCAGGTAGATGGGAAAAACCTTCCGGAAGAGTAGGGTATATCCGACCGAATTCTTTCAATTCCTCAACAAAAAGTTTATCGTCAAAATTTTCAGAACCACTAAATTCATCTGTGAAGTCCGGCCTGAGCTGAAGCTCCTTGAACTGGGTCAAGATATGTTCCCGGGCTGTTGGGGTAAGGCGAAGGGAATCTGTTTTCCCCGGCACAATATCCACTAATTGAAATTCAATTGCATCAGCCCCAACTTTAAGGCAAAAGTTAACCATAGCTTGAATATTATCCATATTCTTAGAACTGATTACGTGATATATTTTTAGTTTAGGACGGGCCCCTTGCCCCCTAAATTCGGATAAAAGCGATAGATTCTTTTGAAGTCGATCAAAGAGATTAAAAGGAGAGCCTGGATGGGTTCGTTTGTATACCTTGGGGGCACCGGCCCAAATACTGGCTGTAATATTATCCACTTTGAGATCCACTAATCGTCGAATACCATCCGTGTCCAACAAGGAAAAATTAGTTATAATGTTACAGCCCATACCGTACTTCTTTACAGTTTTAATAATGTCCCATATATCCGGATGTAGAAAAGGCTCACCTGCTCCTGCAAATTGAACGAATTTTGTTTTTATGTTTTGAGCCTCATCCAGCAATGATAGAATTTTTTGTGTAGGCAGGTATTTCTTTTTCTTCTTCCCCCTAAATCGATCATTTCCCAGCAATTGGGAATGACACCAGCAGCCAATACAACTGAGATTACAATTGTTTGTTAAGTCGATCTCTAAAATTTCGGGCCCTGCGAAGGTTAGCCTATTGCTTAATATTCCCTGAGCTACAGGATCATGTTTCATTTTAGAAAATGAGTCCGGAGGAGGCGTTTTTAATTCTACAGGATTTGTCGAACGAACTGTTGACGTAAAATACCTTTTAATGATTTTGTCTTTTTTTTCAATGATTTCATCATGTTTTATGGTAAATTGGTCCTGGATAATCTTTAGTTCCGAAAGCAAAATGCTCATTTCTTTTACTTTCTTTAAGCGATAACTGTAATTATTGTATGAGCCATTATGCCATTCATGGAAGTGATTTTTGGGGGGAAGGATAAGGCCATATTTTTCCAAACACACCTCAAGATCACACCCCGGCTGAATAAAACAAGGTGTGAGATGATCGATTTTATCTATAAATTTTTGATTTCTCCTTAAAAAATCAATAGTCTTTTTGAAATCTATTTCATCTTCGCCCGGGAATCCCACCATGAGGCTTATACCGGTCTTTATTCCGGATTGTTCCGCCTCTTTCAGTGATCTTTCTAAGGAACCGGCCTCAAAGGGTTTACCCATAAGTTGCAAAATACGATTCGATCCGCTGATAAAACCAAACTTTAATTGGCGACATCCTGCCTCTGCCATCTTTTGAAAGGGGACATCTGTTTGCCCCGAGGCGATAATATAACGGGCCTCCCAGGTAATAGGCCTTTTTCCCTTAATCATGAGGTTACACAGGTTATCAAGGAGAAGATGGTTTCCTCCGATGGTACAGTCCAGAAAGACATAATGAGAAATGGCGTTTTTGGTATAATGGTAACACATCTCTTCGAGAACCGATTGGGGAAGACGAGCTCTATAGTGTCCCCCCTCATAATAGGCTGTACAAAAGGTGCAACGATACGGACACCCCTTTGAAGATCTCAAGGGGAGCTTTCCTGCCTTAAATTTTTCCATCGGTAAATTCTCATAGCGGGGGAAAGGATAAACAGAGATATTTTTTACAGGGGTGGCAGGGATATATGGAACATTAAAAAAATAGATCCCCGGGATACACTTGCCGGATATTAGTTGGTCATAACCGAGTAATATCTCTTTAAAAGCGTTTTCATACTCTTGGAAAATAATACCGTCTACCCCGTTAACAAGAGGCAGATTTTTTCTCTGACCTTCAGTCCGGCACCCCGGACCCCACAAAATTATTCTAAATCCACGACCGTGATCGGTAATTTTTCGAAGGATCGCAAGAGTATCCCCTAAATATTTATCCAAAATTTTGATAGTTAATATCTTAAATTTATAATTATTTAGTTTTGATAAAAGCTTTTCATTCTGTTCTGATTCGCTTGCTTTTGTTATATGTAAGGCCTTAAGATTATATTTTTTCAAATATTCAATAACCAAAGCCGTGTCATAATCCGGCCATTCATTATAAAATATATTTAAAAATAATAAATCATAGGTATTTACATCATTTGGTTTATTGGAAAAGGCCTCTTCTTTTTTTTTCAAAGCTGAGTTCAAATTATTGGGTGTAAAACAGGATACGGATTCAGGCAATGAACTGTTTAGTGCAGGTTTCGGCAGCTTTTCATCTAAAGTTGCTTCACGTAGAAACGCTCTTGATACCTTAACATTATAATTTTTACAAACATCAATAATTTTTCTGCATCTATTTGCTCTTATCTCGTGAGTATTTAAGCCGTCTTTTGTTGTCCAGTATTCATTCATTCTTACTTCCGGTATACAAACATCAAATTTCCGGCGATGATTATATAAGTAGGTCCCTTTTACAAGTTGAAGCGGAGTTATCGAATCAATTCGACTAATGTACTTGTGAGTATTACGTATAAAATTAAGTGTTTGTTCAAAATCTTCCTCATTCTCGCCGGGAAATCCGACGATAATGTTTATAGATGTTTCAATGCCTGCCAATTTTGTATTTTTAATGGTCTGTATTGCCTTATGAAGTTGAAATCCCTTTCGCATCATTTTTAAAACATTTTCAGAGCCGCTCTCTAGCCCATATATTAACTCGTAACACCCGGCTTTTTTCATTTTTTTTAAAAGTTGTTTAGTCAGAGATTCATTCGGAATTGCCAGTGCGAACCAATGGATATCCAAACCATTTAAGATAATGGCGTCGCATACCGACTCCAAGTGCCATGGGCTTCCGTTAACCAGTGAATCATATATCATGAAATGATTAATATTTCTCTTTACGTGGAATTGAAGCTCTTTTAGGATACTTTCCACTTTTCTATTGCGATATCGCTCCCAGAGAGTTTTCTCTTTACAAAAGGTGCAATTTGCAATACATCCTCTGCTCCACATTAAGGAAACAGACTGTGTTGCATATGAATCAAGATCAAATCCGTCAAAATCAGGAAAAGAGATCTTCGAAAGATCAAAGAGAATGGGTGCCGAATCTAATTCCAAGCTTTTGTTATAGCGACAATCCACAACGCCGGGGATGCTCACTTCTTTATTTAGTGCTGATGATCTGATTTGAGATATTAAGGCAGTCAAGGGTCCCTCACCATCCCCAACAACCATAAAATCGATTAAACCATCCGCCCTCTTCATTAGCCATATTCTTTCATCCAAATCTAAACACATGGAACCGCCGACAATAATTATTTTTTGCCTACATTTTTGTTTTAATAATTTAATGATCTCACAAGCCATATATTGGTTCGGATCAATAACAGAAAATCCGATTATTGGGGAAGGCGAATCTATAAGTTTTTGAATAAGTTCCTCAAATCCTTTCAATCGTGACATTATTTCATTAGGGGGGGTATGGCGCCATATATGATCGCATTCACAATACCATAAATCTTTTTGTCTTTTTTTAGCTTTTTTAAATAATTTCAGATTTAAATCAAAAATAGTATAACCTATTCCCTGATCTTGTAAATAACGCGCCAGATAGCCTAAAGACATAGGTGGATTGTCTGCTCCCCAAGGGGGAGCCATTACCAGCGTTATATCTTTAAGGACAGACTCTGATTCTATAACCTGTGGAATATTATCTGACGATTGAATATTATGAGACGCTTTAATATTTTTTTTAGCGGATATCTTTTGATGCTCAAATCTTTGAACAAAGGATGTCAAGTTGTATTTTTCCAGCAAACGAATCATATAATTATTTTGATCATGATTATCGCAGGAATCACAATACTCGTCATATAGGGGTTTGCCGTTCATACAAAGAGGATTTTCTTTATGAAGGATAAGCCCGTCATTTCGATATCGGCTATAAACGTCGGAAAACCAAAGCTCATTGAATCCAGCGCCATTATCCGCTAACACACCTATTGTTCTGGCGCCACAGCAAAAAAATACCTCTTTGCGCAAGAAAATGAAAGCAAAATGCCAGCCGACAAAACACCCTTGCTCAAGCAAACCACCTGATGCCCAGTTCCCCGCCTCTTCATTAAAGCAATCTAATTCAAAATCAATAAAGGAGGAAAATTCAATATTGCTCTGGCGGCAAAGTTGTCGGGCGGTTTCAAGGTCTTTTTTTACCTGCTTCATCTTTTCAGAATTGATTTTTAATTTTTCTTTACTAAAATCATCCAGATGCACCATCTGGTACCAAACCGCATCCGCACGCATCCTTTTGGCGAATTTAACCATTTGAATTATCTCATGATAATTATATTCACATATGGCAAACAACAGTTGAATTTTAGGGGAATGGGTAGTAATTTTTTTCTTAAGCTTAGCCAGACCGGAGATGCCTTTTTCAATACCGGATATTAATTGAGGATTTGATCCTGGTCTGATTTTTTTAAAGGTTTTTTCTGAAGCAAATGACATGCTAACAGTTACCGAGTGGCAGCTTCCATTAGTGAGAGAATTGATATGGCGTTCAAGCAAAGTACCATTGGTGGAAAAATTAAAATTAAGATTTAATTTATTTATTAAATCAATAATTTCTGAAAATTTCGGATGAAGAGTGGGTTCCCCTCCGCCCACCAATAATATGGTTTCTACTCCTATTTCTTTTGCTTCCTGTAATACATTACAGACAACATCAAAGTCCATAAACCCTTTTATGCTCTCAGGTTTGCTGTCTAAAAATTTTTGGTTCCATCCTGAAAATCCTCTGCAATACACGCAGTCCAAATTACACTTCCCTGCCAGATCAAGCAATAAGTATCTTGGGCCAATAAATACATCCTTACACACCGGTCCAAGTGCGCGCAAAAGTTCCTGTTCTTTGAAGTACTCGTTTTTCACCTGATTTTCCACTTCAGACAGGAGTTGATCCGGACTCTCATCCATCATTTCAAATTCAACACTCTCCGATTTCCCAACAACCTTAAGCATATTCAGGTAGTTATAGAACCTATCTTTCATTCCTTCAAGGGGGAGTATTGAGAAAACAGGTATTGACGTTTGGGCTGATGAATTTGTTATATTTCTTATTAGATGGAAGATCTTATGTAACCTGTGAAAATTAGTCCTGGTTATACCTATCTTTATAAAATAGTTGTATCCTTTTGATACAAGATTTTTTAGTGCCTCTGTTTGCTTAAAAAAATCATCTTCATCCAAATCCACTGACCAGCGATGTACTTCCGATGTATCCCCACACAGAAAAATACATGGGACATCTTCTGTGCCGGGAATATGGAAAGCCTGGTTTTCTGTATTGGTGATTTTCCCTATCGTATCTAAGTGTTTGTGCTCTTCATATTTAATTAAATCAGGGCAATTTTTTAGCTCGGATTTGGTGATTTCTTTTATTTCAGGGGGAAGAATAATCGGCCCGGACTTCCAAACTATTTCTGCATCATCTTTAACTTCAGTATCATCCTTAACCATATTTTTTACCACCGCTTCCCATTGTGACCAGTGCAAAGGGAAATAGCAATTAACTAAAAAGTGACAATTCTCTTTACAAACTTTTGCCCTTTCTCGTACAGCAGAAAATTGCTCTTGATAAATTTTAATTGGATCATCATTCCTGATATTTCCTACCGAACCTTTGGCAATGCATCCAATGATATCCCCGGTATGGGAAACAGAAAAGTTAAATGTGCCGGCAGGGCACTTTATGCCAAGGTCGCTTTCCGGGTTAATAAAATATCTTTTGTATTTCTCACACTGCAAAGGGTGATTAATTATTTTTTTTTCTTGTTTTGTTCTTTCTGCCAGGTAGGTCATTATGTCTATTATGGCTTTCTCATTACTGGGCCATAAATCATTTTGCTTCCACCAGCCTTTACTCCTGTAATCCGTCACCTGTTGGTAAGCCTGAAAATTAATGCGATCTATTGGCAACTCTCCTAAAGCCCAATCGAGAAATATAGGTATTTCGGCCATATTTTCCTGGCAGATAATGGAAGAAATACCAAGGCTTATGTGAGAATTTATTTTTTTTAGCAAAAAGATAGTATCAATACATTTTTTAAAGAGCCCCGGTATGCCTCGCAGCCGATCATGAGTATCTGCAAGGCCATCGATAGAGATATCGATGCTTGGAATACCTGTGTCTAATATTTTAAGCCAGGTATCATGGGAAAAGAGGCGTCCATTTGAGACCATAACGGTATTAATGTTAAGATCTATTAGTGATCGCAACACACTGAATATTTCTTTATATAGAAGGGGTTCTCCACCCCCAATGCATAAATATTCGATTTTGGTGAATTCCTTAAGCTTTTTGGCTGTTTCTACCCAAATTTCACCAGGGATGTCGTTTTCTGTTGGATAGGGGTTTTCCCAACAATTACAAAACAGGCATCTTGAATTACATCTGCCTGTAATTTGGAAATCAATCTGCAAAAATGGAGGAATGAAACTTTTCATTAGCTTAGTCCGCTTTTCGTTAAAGTATATTTAATGAAAAAAATTCAACAAGTTGTTGGGAAATATGTTCGGCAATGAGGCGATTACCCAGGTTGCTATAGTGGGGGGGACCAATAGTCGTCCAAAGCTTCTCATAAGATTTATTATTGCCAACGAAACAATTGGAGTTATTTATCACTGGGATGTTAAGGGATTTGCATAATGCATCTACTTTTCCCAAGGTTTCACTTTTTTCATTAAATGGAGTATCATCATAAGCAAGAAGAGAGACACAGAAAAAGATACCCGCCTCTTGAGTTATTTTTTTCATTTCTTTTATAGATTGTTTCGTTATCCACCAACCTGGACATAGGGCATGATGAATTAAAATCCAATATCCATTATCCTGGCCATGATCGGCGAAATATTTCATCCCTATACGACGCCAAATAAATTCTACTAACCTGCTGCCAACTAATATTTTTAGAATTGGTTGTTTCCAAGAAAACATCGATGCGCACATATAGTAAGATGGATTTTCTTGCTCCCAAAATTCCGGATCATTTGGAAAATAATTATAAATAACGATATGTGGTCTAAAGCTCATAACTTTATTTTGAAGCAAGCGAGCAATCTGCGCTGAATTATAGCCACTGATTCCGAAATTGAGAACTAGTATATGTTTATTGCTGGCAAAATTTAAAAAACCTTCCAAATGCATGGGAAGGGTTTCAGTATCACCAACACCATAGCCATAAGTAAAAGAATCTCCAAGCATGGCTATACGAATACTATTTTCATCATTATATCTATCAAGATCATTATTGGCCCCTCGGAAACCATATTTATTAATAGTTTCACAACGGTTTTCTATACAAATATGTTGATTAGCCTTTAATTCATATAATTGAATAGGATCTTTGACCATTTTAAGTGTGGGATGAATGATGCCGTCACAAACCTTGGCTTTTGCTTCAAATTCGAAGGGCATTAAATCAGGCTTATCATAAAAACGAAAGAATACATCGGCAAAGCCAAATATTATGCACAAAGAAAGGATTAATGGAATTATATTGATGCTTAGCTTAAATAGTCTCTTTATCATTTTTTCGATAATTTTTTGTTTTCGCTATTTATTGTAACCATAATTTTTTGTATTTAAGCCTATTTATACTTTAAGAGTGCATAAATTGCGATTTTTTAAATGTCTGGAATTTAAGAGTTAGCAAAGAATCAAGAGCTTTTTTATGTAAAGTATGGGTATTGTTCAAGCAACCTTGAATCGCCTCTTTTAATTTTCCAAAATTTGAATAATACTTTGAATATAAACACTGCTTTTTAACAAATTTCCAAAGCCGTTCGATAATATTTAAATTAGGAGAATAGGGAGGTAAAAAAAGTAATTCAATATTAAGCAATTCGGCCTACTCCCATACTACCTTACATTTTTGATATCTGGCATTATCCAATATCAATGTAATTGGGACATCAAGATTAAGTCTAGAAATTTTCCATAGGGGATCACAAAAGGATTGTGCATTTATATAGGTATCATTAGTTATGGTTAATTCATGAGTAATAGCATCTAAGGCTCCCAATACATTAACCCGTTTTCTGCCTGCAGGAGCTTTAAGGAGATGGGTAAATGACCAAAGATACCCCGAAAATGGAGCTAAAACGAAATGAGCCGCATCTACAAAAAACAATTTTCTCTCTTCTGCTTTGGCTTCTTCAAGAAGAGGTTCTAACTGCTCGTTTTTAAATTTTTCTTGTTTTTCCAAATCAGCTTTGGAGGGAATAGTACCAAGGATACGACGCTTTATGCCAATAGAATTGAGATACTTACGTACCTGTGTCTCACTACGTTTTAGCCCAGTAATCTCTCCAATTTTACTCATTGCTTCTTTGATTGCAGCAGGTGGATGCTCTTTGAAAAAGGCTTCCAGAGTAAAAGTATACTGAATCAAATCGCTTTTTGATTTATAAAAATTAATCTCTTTTAGCTTTCTATGCCACCCTCATTGTACATTAGAAGGTAATTTATTAAAGTATTAGAAGATACGCCTGCTAATATGGCAATTTGATTATGAAACAAACCATTACTTTTTAGCCATAAAACATCCATTCTTTGCTGTACACGAGCATGAGGATGATGAATATGTTCGTATTTAAATATTTCTTTATCCTCTTGGCTATAAGCAATTTGAATCAATATATCCTCTCTGAACAATGATTTTATAAATATTCAGAGTAGCATATATTGAGAAGATTTATTTGTTCATAAAAATGAGCCTATAGAAAAAAATCTCAAATTATGCCCTTGCCGAGTATATTCATTCATTTTTAATTTTTTCGGTAAATTTTCCAGCAAATTTTTCTGAAAAATAAAAATAAACCCCGCGATAATATTCATAAATTCTCTCTTACATGTTTGTATTTCAAATTCTAATATATTAAATTAAGTATGCCATAGATGTCAATAGAAGAAAACTAACAATTAGGGCAAACGCATCTTAATTGTCCATTATTAACCTTGTCGGAATTGTTGTCAATACGGGATCAAAACTCTCAAAGCATTGGATGGTAACAATAAAAATTACTCAGCCAACAATTTTCTCTGAATAACAAAAATGCCGGTATCAAGTCTAATAAATAAATTTGGAAATTCGGGCTTTAACAACATATTCAATGCCGGATTTTGGAGCTGATTTGCATTTTCCCAAATTTTATGTTATTCTCTATCGAAAAAGATAAATTAAAGTCACTTATTAACTATGAAAATTTATTTTCCACCAAAATATAATGTTCCGATACTAGAAGACCCAATAAATTATTATTATATACCGTTTTTTCGTTCTTTCTTCATAAAGAGGGTGGAAATTGTCCTTTCCTTTGCCAAAGATAAGAATTTCGGGAAAGTGCTGGATATTGGGTGCGGCACGGGAGTTCTTTTCCCGGAATATTCCCGCCGGTGCGAGAGCATTGTGGGAATAGACATCTTTCTGCAGGATTACAGCATTAGGGGTCTCTGCAAGAAAGAAGGGATTACCTGTAGTTTAGCCTGGGGGAGCATACTGGAAGTGCCATTCAAAGATGAAACTTTCGATACGGTGGTTTGCATAAGCACACTTGAACATATCGAGGACAGCGGAAAAGCACTGACCGATATAAAAAGGGTTTTGAAGCCGAGAGGAAGCCTTCTAGCGGGATTTCCAGTTAAGAATAAGATCACAGATAAGTTATTGGGTCAATCGACCGGTTTTCATGTGGCATCTCATAATCAAATACTTGCAGCTGCAAGAAAAGTATTCGGGGATGTACGAGTTAAGCGCATACCTAGCATAGTTCCCTTGGATTACAGCCTTTATTGCGCTTTCGAGGGGTGGAAGTAGGGATTGGTAGGATTTATCTTATCAAAAGCCATCTATCCGATCCCCAACGCTATCTCGGCTGATTATCGCAGCCAGCTTAGCTTTGAATTGTTTTTCTTGATGTCCCGGCTCTATCGAAGATTACACTCTCCATCGCACCGATCATTACGATTTGAGTCTTTTTCAGCTTTCCTTAATTATTTTATTATCCATATGAAACAAAAATTATTTATTCCTACAATTTTATCATGTCTTTGAGGCAACATTATAAAAAAGTGTCCGGTAGTGAGAAATATATTTGTATTTTCCAAAATTTTTAACTATTCTTTGGGATAAGTAGAAAAGTAAATCTTATAAATTACATAATACCTGATTTTTAAAGCTATTAAATAAAATTAGAGAAAAAACATGACTAATCAGTTAGTTATGAGCCATTATTTGTAGAGCCTAACTAATTTTAATATTTGATTAATAATATCAATTTGCCATATTTGCATTCAAATGAAAACTAAAACCTTTAAGAGGAACGGAAAAATAAATTTTTCATCTTATCCTTCTCTCCCTGGGTGCAGGGAGAGTAATATCCTCATTATTACTTTTTTTATACTGTGCACCCTTTATGCTGCCTTTTCAACCAATGCCCATCTTTCTTTTGCTCAGGATGCACTTCTTTATTCCTATTGGATAGAGATCGGATCCGTGACCAACATTAATAGACATTTTTTGTGGAATTTTTTATTCTTCTTAATTTATAAGATATGGAATATCCTGGGTTTTGGCGGGGGTGCTTTGAGAGCAGGTCAAGTAATCAGCGCCATATTTGGAGCCAGCGGAATAATAATATTCTATCTTATCACCGAAGAGTTGCTTCCTCGGAAGGAGGATATTATAGAACGAGTCCTATTTACCGGGTTTTATGCCTTCAGCTTTAGCTATTGGCATTTCAGCGGAGAAGCAAATCCGCAAACCTTTTCCAATTTCCTACGATTATTTCTAACTTTGTTCATTATCAGAAGCAAAGGAAATACCTCTTATAAACGCACAATTCTATTAGGTACATTAAGCGGTTTTGTCTTTTTATCAGAACTTCTCGGAATTACTCTCATTTTTTCATTGATGGTTATGATTTATTTTTTTTCAGATTCTAAAAAAATTGTCAATGTGATCTTATTTTGTCTTTCTTCAGTGGGTGTTTTCTATCTTTTCTATGGAATATCAACCAGCACTTTATTAGGGACACCATTAAAGGATATTTTGTTGTCAATTTTTTCCCTTGGACCAAAAAATCCTTTCGCCCCTGAATTTCCACTTGGATTCTTATATATGATGAAAGCGATTATTTTCATACCTGGGATTATCACGCCCTCTATGGGCAATCCCGAAGTAATAAAATTATGGTATATTTTTAATCCACTTTGTATAATATTTTATCTCTTTTTATTCTATTCGTTATTAATAGGCTTTGTTTATTGTAAAACTTGCTTCAAGGAGCATAAGGAAATAATGTTGGGATTACTATTATGGTTTCTGGTTCCATTTAGTATGCAATTTTATAGAGACCCCAGCGCCATAGATAATCTGTATTATCTCCTTTTTCCCATATGGCTTTTTCTACTTATTGTATGGAAGACCTTAAATTATCAATGGGGCGATCAAACAAAAAATATTACCAGAATATTTTTAATGATTGTTTTCATTTTTTTCTTCTACCAAAATTTTGCCTACGGCATCTTTCCTAATAGTCAAAATCAGGGGTATGAACTAAGCAATTATTATAACCTTATTAATAATACAATTACCCATAAGGACGATGTTATTCTTATCTCAAGATCAGGCAATTTAGAATTATATGAGCTGGATTATCTTCTTAGATATAAAAGCGGTTTACAGAAATCTACCATATTACTGAACGGATATGATCACACACCTATTATAAAAAAGAGTTATTTTGATCAATTCAGAGTAAAAATTTCAACCATAAGAGTATCCGGTTCTCTTTATATGCTCATATTGCCCGGAATTGATTTGCCGTCATCCGGAGATATAAAAATGTTATCTGATTGTCTAAAGAAAGAAATCTTTTCTACTGATTTTATCTATGCAAGATATTCCATTGAGATAATTGAATCTCTTAAAAAAATTTATACCGGCTATATTCATTTGGAAAACAGAGGCTTAGAGTGTAATTTTATCAAGATGGTTTCCCCTTATGAGTAAGGAAGAAAATAGAATTTGTCTTTTATCACCTTAGGTAATTTTCATGTCTTTAATAAAAAAAAGATAAGAGTATAGCCAAAAAATTAAGTTAAAGCAAATTTTTTACTAAATCTAGTACTTCTTTAGTCTCTATTTTCATAAGACATAAATTTTTCTTACATTTAGAATGTTTAATATTATACACATTGAGACATGGACTACAATACAATCCTTTATAAAACACTATATGATTTTTTGACAGAGGCCCATATATTTGAGGAGATTCAGGCCCAAAGAGAGAAACCGTTAGAGTGCCAACTAAAACGGCTAAATGTAAAGGACCGCTATCATTACTAACCAAAAGAGTGGAAATTTTGAAAAGAGTGGCCAGATCGGCAATGGTTAATTGCCCTGAAAGATCAATAACTGAGCCTGTATTATCCATAAAATCAATTATTTTTTTTATGTAATCACTATCCCCTGATGTGCCAATAAAAGCAACAAATACTCCTTCCATTTGTATAAGCTGTTTTCCTAGTTCTGCAAATCTTTCCCAAG
>JAUWIR010000373.1 GCA_030605265.1 Pseudomonadota bacterium
CTTGCTCTTTTAGTTTTTCTGGTAATTTTAATAATTTTACAATTCAACTTGGGAAGTTATGGTTTTTTAATAATTTTTATTTTCCCCTTGGAAATACTTTTTACCTTTGGCTTTTGCCTTATAATATCCTGTCTCTACGTCTTTTTTCGAGATATTGGAATATTTCTTCAAACGGTCCTTCAAATATGGCTCTTTTGTACTCCTATATTCTACCCGTCATCAATAATTCCAGCTCCTTTTATGCCGTTCATGAAATTGAATCCAACCTTTCATTTAATACATATTTATCGAAAACTCCTTTTACAGAACTCAATGCCTGCTATGAAAAGTGTAATTTATTTTGCCGGCTTTTCAATTTCAATGCTTTTAATCGGTGTTTTTGTATTCAATAAAATAAATGACAAAATTGTGGACTATCTCTAATGGTTGCTATTAAATCTAAGAATTTATCTAAAAAATATACTCTTTATCCTGACCCGAAATATCTTTTTAGGGAAATATTTCACCTTCAAAACACAAGCTCTTATGAAACCAAATGGGCTGTAAAAGATCTTAATTTCAGTATTCCCTCCGGACAGGTTTGCGGATTGATTGGAATGAATGGTTCAGGAAAAAGCACCTTATTAGGTTTGATATCAGGGATCATTTCACCAACAAAAGGACAGATCAGAACAAAGGGAAAAGTATCTTCCTTATTAGAACTTGGCGCAGGATTTGAGACGGAATTATCGGGAAGAGAAAATATATTCCTCAAGGCAAGTATTTTAGGCATGTCAAAAAAAAATATTAAATCAAGGTTAGATGAAATTATTGCCTTTTCGCGAATTGGCCTTTATATTGATAAACCTGTGAAAACATATTCAAGCGGTATGATGCTTCGCTTAGGTTTCTCCATAGCCATTCAAATGAATTTTGATATTCTGGTAATTGATGAAATATTGTCGGTAGGGGACCTTCTTTTCCAAAGAAAATGTTTATCGAAAATGAGACAGTTTAAAAAACAGGGGAAGACGATTCTAATGTCTAGTCATAACTTAGCTGATATTGCAGCGCTTTGTGATCGGATTCTATTAATTGATGAAGGTAAAATAGTTATGGACGGTCCGATAGAAGAAGTCATTAAACAGTATTACCAGGAATGCGACAGAGTTCAAAACCAAATTCAAAAAAGATATAACCCCTTTAAATCAGGGAACAAATACGGAAAAGATACAGGGGAGATAAAAATTACCCGGGTGCAATTTTTCAATGAGGAGGGAAAAGAAACAAATACTTTTGAAACTGAGCAAAAAATGGTCATTAGAATAGGGTACAATGCAAAAAAAGCAGTAAAAAACCCTCTTTTTCGTATACAGTTTTTCAGAAATGACGGCTTATGGGTCCACGGAGTAAATACCTACAGACAGGGATTAAATTTAGGGACTGTCATAGGGGAAGGGGTAATTGAGCTGCATTATGAAAAATTGAATCTTCTTGAAGCTGATTATTTTTTAAACATTGGTATTTGGCCTGATGAATACACCAGCATGATAAAAGATATTGCATTTGACTTACATGAGTTTGCTTATATAATTCACATGAAAAGCCGGCGGGACCATGGTGGAGGTATTGTCTGTAATCCTTATACATGGAAACTAATAAGCAATAAACATTTAACCACTGTTGAGTCTTTAAAAATCAATAAAATAGATGAACTGGAAAACCAAGACTTTTTTGAAGATCAGCCTAATCCTCGTATTAAGGTAAATAAATAATTTATTCCGCCCTTTTCCAATGCTTGGAGCTAATTAAATAGCATAGATGAAGAAATTTTTTATCCTCGGGATAGACAGCGCGACTTTGGATTTAATAGAACCATGGGCCAATCAAGGCAAACTGCCGAATTTTCGCAAATTAATGAAGCTAGGCTCTTATGGGACTTGTCTTTCCACTATTCATCCCTTGACACCTCAGGCATGGTCTTCATGCCTTACTGGAAAAAATCCAGGGAAATATGGCCTCTATGATTTTGGAGTAAGAAAAAAGGGATCTTACAAGCTCAGATTAACAACATCTAAAGATCGAAAAACTCCGGCAATTTGGAATTTTATAAATGCTGCCGATATGAAAGCCGGTATTATTAATGTCCCCCTCACCTACCCTCCGGAAACCTTGGATGGTTTCATGATCACCGGCATGCACACACCTGCTCTTGAAAAAGGGGTTTATCCTCAGAATCTTTTTTACGAATTAAATTCTAAGTTTCCCCAATATAAAATTGATGTAATGTCTCATTGGTATGATTCTTACGATCTCTTTTTGGAAAATCTTCACTCTATGGCTGAAACAAGAATGCAAATGGGTGAATATCTTTACCGAAAATATCAACCGGAGCTGTTTTTTTTAGTTCTTGTGGCAGTAGATCGAGTGCAGCACGCTCTCTGGGGTCAAATGGCCCACCCTTTAAAAGAGGGTTTTAAAAAAGAATGGAAATACAGCCAGGCCATCTTAAATAGTTATATTCAAATGGATGGATACATAAACCGGATTTTAAATTTCCTGGATGATGATACCATCCTCATGGTTATATCTGATCATGGATTTGGCAGCCTGAAAAAGGACGTTTATTTAAACCGTTTTTTAATTGAAAATGGATTTATGAAAATAAAAGATAAAAAATGGAATAAACCCTTCAATATGGGGGATCCCTTCGAAAACATTGATTGGGACAGAACGTTGGCCTATTCTTACGGTCTTTTCGGCAATATCTTCATTAATCTACGGGATAGAGAACCAAAGGGAATCGTTAACAAAGGAAAAGAGTATGAAGAGGTGATGAATAGGCTCATCGATTCATTGTATCAACTAAAAGACCCTGAGGATGGAGAAAAGATCGTAACCAAAATTTTTAAAAATAAGGAGCTTTATCATGGACCTTATGTTGAGGATGCTCCGGATATTATCATTATTATGAGGGATTACAGCTATATTACCAGAGGGGGGTACGAATTTTTAAGCAACTCACTTTTTTCAAGGCCCAAAATCAATCATTCAGGAAACCATAGAATGAATGGGATTGCCTTCTTTTATGGAGCCGGCATTAAAAAAGGTTTTAAAATGCCGGATATACAAATCATTGACCTTTTGCCGACAATTTTGTCAATCATGGAAATCCCCATTCCTGATGATATAGATGGAAGGGTAGTCCATGAAATTTCTAAATCACACCACTAGAGGAAAATCATTAGGAGGAAGATAGTGCCGTGAAGAGAGCAATCCTTGTTTTTACTGTTGATATGATTCCGTTTAAAAACAGGAGTGTAAGCGGGGGAGGATTAAGAGCTTGGGGCCTTGGTGAAGGGTTAAAATCTAAAGGGCATGATGTTATCTACTCAGTACCGAAAAAAATCATTGAAAATAAAAATATATCAGAGGATTTGTTAAAATATTCCTATGACCCCTCAAACTTGAAAAAAATAATTAGAAAGGTGGTTCCTGATATTATCCTTTTTGAGCAATGGGGACTGGCCACATATCTGGAAGAATCTAATATACCGGTTGTGATTGATCTTCATGGCTCTTTAATTCTAGAAAACTATTTCCGAGAACATGGAAATTTCAGTAGCAATGTTGCGGCTAAAATCAAGACATTTGCTAAAGCTGACTATATCATTTGTCCATCCCAAAGACAAAAAAATTATTTTCTGCCTTGGATGATGCTGAGTGGTTTTCAAATAGGCAGAGACCAAATAGGAGTTATTCCAGTATCCTTTTCTCCCAACCTCCCTAAAAAAAAATCCACTAAAAAATTAACTTTTGTCTTTGGGGGGGGATTGTGGCCATGGATTGACCCCTTTCCTGCATTAAAAATAATTGCTGATGAAATCAAGGACAAAAAAAAGGGATCTTTAAAGATTTATTCCCAAGAGCCGGATATTGAAAAAATTTTACCTAAAGATGATATCTTAAAAAGGACTGTTGTTAATTTAAATCATCTCTATATGAATAAAAGGGTAAATATGGTGGGATTTATATCACACGATACTCTTATAGAGGAATATACTCAATCCAGTGTGGCTGTGGATATCTATCAGCGGAATAAAGAAAGAGAGCTGGCTTTTAGTACTCGGACCATTGAATATCTGTGGTGCGGCCTTCCGGTCATTCATGCTGATTATTCCGAACTAAGTAGCTATATTAAGGAATATCGGGCCGGCTGGTGTATAAATCCAAGGGATACAAAAGCTATTCAGGATACCTTTACTGAAATTTTTTCTCATCCTAATATGGTGAAGGAATTTGGGAAAAATGCCCAACAGCTTGTCAAAGAAAAGTTTACTTGGGACCGAACCATTGATCCTCTTCATGAGTTTGTTTCTCATCCCTCTGCCAAAATCACTAAGAAGACATTTTTTGATTTAATCTCTCTTGAATTCGATCGTATAGAAGAAGAAATAGAATCGGAAAACAAAAAAATTAAGGTGGAATTAGTTGAAAAAGAAAATGAAATAAAACAGGTGAAACAATCAGTTGAAAATGAAAAACGAAAAAGAGAAGAAGAGTTACTGCTGCTGAACAAAGAAATACAAAAATTAAATGAGCAGTTAATTGAAGAAATTCGAACCCGCCACAGAGAAAAAGAGAATGCCGGAAGGCATCATGCGGCTGAAATTCAAAGGACCAACAAAGAAGTAGGAGAAGGAATTCGGATCAGAGATGAAGAAATATATCGGCTTAATGTAGAAATTAAAAAAGCGCTTAATGAACAAAATGAAGCAGCAAAATCAGTTATGGGATATAAGGAGGAAATAGAAAGGATAAAAGAGCAGCTTTCCTCAAAAGGAATTATTGTCACTGAATTAAACGCAGAGACTCAAGGCCTCAAAGAGAGAGAATCTCAGCTTAATCAAATCATCAATGAACAAAGAGGCTTAATATCAGGACACTTGACTACCATTACCGAGCGAGAGGAAGAGCTGTATCACCTGAAAGAGGAATTAGCTGAGTACGATGATTCTCTTACCCGGAAGGAAGAAGAGCTATCTCAAATGAAAGAGGTGGTAGCTGAGTACGATAAATCCCTTGCTCAGAGGGAAGAAGAATTATCTCAATTAAAAGAAGAGATAACAGA
>JAUWIR010000268.1 GCA_030605265.1 Pseudomonadota bacterium
TTCCACTAATCGCTTGTAAAGGCGAGAAGTCCTTCCAGCTGTAAATATGGCGTCCACAAGATCGAAAATATAATCCTCATCACTTGGAAGCGTTGGTTTATGGTAACCGATTAAAAGGCGAGGTTGTGCATCCAAAGTCACCGAAACCCTTCTTTCCCCAAGTTGCCGGGGTTCTTCAGCTGATAAAGCTGGCGGAGGATCACCTTGTGGAATACTTCCAAAATATTTTTCCACTAATGCTATAAATGACTCTGCTTCAAGATCACCAACAGCTGCAATAACGGCATTATTAGGGACATAGTAGGTATGAAAAAACTTCTTCATATCAGCTTTAGTAAGAAATTGTATTTCAGGTTTCCAACCAATTATTGGGTTCCTGTAAGGGTGATATATATAGGCCGTGTTAAGAAATTGTTCTAAAAATTTGCGAAATGGTTCGCTTTCATTTGTTTGTCGACGCTCTTCCAAGACCACATTTCTTTCAGAATAAAACTCTCGAAACACCGGATTAGCCATTCGATCAGATTCCAGCCTTGCCCAAAGCTCAATTCGATTTGAGGGAAGACTTACCTTGTAAGTGGTTACGTCAGCTCCAGTGCTGGCGTTAAAGCCGGCAGCGCCATTTTCACTATAAAGTAAATTCATTTCATCTTTAATAACATATTCTCCTGCCTTTTTCTGTAATGTGGCAAGCTCACGCTCCAACTCCTTCATCCTTTTTTCATCAGCTAATTTCCCTTTTCTTTTTTCCTTATCCAGTTTTTCTCCAATGATTTCTATTTGTTTTAATAGCTTAGCTTCTTTTCTATAATCAGTGGTCCCAATGGTGGTGGTTCCTTTGAATAACATATGTTCTAAAAAATGGGCCATGCCGGCCCCCCTGTCTTCAACCATGCCAACTTTAAATCTAATATAAAGAGATACTGTGGGACATTGGTGACGCTCTAACACTAGGATCTTTAGTCCATTATTTAAGGTGTGTTCTATTACCTGATCCGCTAATTGGGAAGCATATGCAGGAACTTTTCCTAAGAAAAAAATGATAACTATAATTACTAATACTCTTTCAAAGAGTCGAAATTTACTGTTCCTCATCTACTTTTTACCATTATTAAAGTAACCGCTCCTAGTTGAATGCTTATTTTTACAATAGCCGATTTACTCTATCCCAATCCAATATTCTTTGTCAAGTCCTGAGAATAAATTGGCATAGTGTTTGCACAAATTGATCAAATAACTTATGAACAGAATAATAACATAAGACTTTTCAAATGTGATGAAACTAGATAAAAAATTTAAATTCAAGCAGTTACACCTGCATCGCTCTCATTTACTTATATTATGTATTTTCATACTTTTTCTCCATGGCTCTGTTCTCCATGCTCAGTGGTTTACTCCCCCTTGGGCGGCCTACTTAAACCCAATAAGTTCAGGCATTTACGATAGCTTTTTCTCCCTTACCCCACTCACTGTATTTCAGCAGGCCCCCACTTGGCCGGCTTTAAATACTTTTATCCCATGGGAAGCCTATTTTTATCCCATAGATACATCCTTATTTATACCATATACGCCTTTCTATATCCCTTATCGATCTCCTTTCCGGCCTACTGCTCTTAATAGTATAAATAAGCCCTGGCTCATCAGTCCTTCAGAGGGAATCAGTATTGCTTTACTTTCCTCTCCACAACGGCAGGTAGTGGGAATTGAGACAGGACAAATTGTTTCCCGATTTCCGGAAGTACGAGTGGCCAAATCTAATTATCTGCGCAATGTCCCCTCATATGTGCCCAACCAGATAATCGTTCAATTTATACCCGGCACTCCGCCGGCTGAAATAAATAGAGTTTGCAGCAAATATAAATTTCGAGAACTTTATACCAGTCCTTTCGCAGGATATACTCTACTGGAAACCTTACCGTTAACCTCTATTTCTCAATCTGCACAAACCCTCATGATGGAACGTTCTATCCTTTTTGCAGAACCTAATTACTATCGTTTTGCTCATTTTCTTCCTAATGACGGCTATTACAAATATCAGTGGCACCTTCAGCATCTAGACTGTGATTTAGCCTGGGATTATGGGACTGGGGCGGGAGTGGAAGTAGCTCTATTGGATTCCGGAGTTGCCTATGAAACTTCCGGCATCTATGCACAGGCCCCGGATTTATCAGGGACTTTATTTGTTCCGGGATATGACTTTGTAAATGATGATGCTCTTGCCTATGATGATTACAGGCACGGCACACATATGGCTGGTTGTATCGCGCAAACAACCAACAATCTCATTGGTACGGCCGGGGTCGCCTTTGATGCCTCTATTATTCCGGTAAAAATAATGGACAGCATCGGCGGAGTAACCATTGCTGATGAAGTTGACGGTATCTATTTCGCCTCTAATAATGGGGCACAGATTATCAGCATGAGTCTTGGGGGGCTGGGCATCTCCGATACTGAAGCTGCTGCAATCACCTATGCTTATAATAATGGAACTACTATTATTTGTTCAGCCGGCAATTCAGGTTCTAATGCTCCGGAATACCCCGCTTCCTACCCTGAACCTGTCTCTGTGAGTTCTGTAAGATATGATTTCACCTTTTCTTCCTCTTATTCAAATTATGGGATTTATATCGACGTCTGTGCCCCAGGGGGAGACCTTAGTGTGGATCAAAATGCTGACGGATTTGGCGATGGAATATTGCAGCAGACGCATGATGGGAATAATTTTTCCACCTTTTCCTATCATTTTTTTGAAGGGACTTCTCCGGCTGCCGCCTTAGTTTCAGGAGTAGCCGCCCTCATCATCAGCAAAAACGCTGTTCCCTTAACCCCGGCCGATGTTATCTCGATATTAACAGGAAGTGCCCTGGATCTTGGAACTTCCGGGTGGGATCAATACTATGGATATGGGTTGGTAAATGCTTATTCGGCCCTTCTCCAAACCCCCTAAACTTCAAAAAGGATTTTTTTTTAAATAAAATACAGACACATTCGAACAGGGAACCAAAAACCTGTAAAGGCTTACTAAATTTTATACTGTGGCTGTATAGTTTTTATCGGACACTCTCTTGCTCCAAAATATCAACCTGTGCAATGAGAATTTTAGATTCACTCACTTAAAAAAATATTTTGACAGGATAAACATGATAAACATGATTTAGAAAACCAGTGGGCTTGATACTTAATTTTGGAGAAAATAAAGTTGAGATCAAGCGTAAAGTCAAAGAGTTATTGTAAATGATAGTCAGGATTAAAAATTATCTTGTCAATCCTGTTATCCTGTCTAAAAATAGTTAATTGCCACGATTAAAATTTTTCCCGACATGATAATTGAATTATTTGACTAATACGAGTATGATTACAATAATTAAATAACCTCAGCTTTTTAACTATCCGAATTATTTAAATATAAGGCTTATTTTTAAATGAAAATTAGCTTAAACTGCATCCCCTGTTTTATTAAACAAGCTTTAAATACCTTGGAAGTAGTCAAGGCTCCTGCTCAAAGTAAAGAGCAGGCCCTTCGGAAAGTCCTTCATTTTTGTGGTGAAATGGATTTATCCTCTGTACCTCCTCCCACCATAGGAAAAAGCATTCAGACTATTATTCAAAATGAAAGTAAAATAGATGATCCATACCAGGAAGTAAAAAAAGAGTTTAATCTTTTTGCTTTGCAATTATACCCTGAATTACAAAAAAAAATTAACCAATCGAAAGATCCTTTAGAAACAGCCATAAAATTAGCCATAGCCGGAAATATAATTGATTTTGGGGTCCAGGCTTATGTTCAAAAACATCAAGTTCATGCCTCCATAGATTCAGCTCTGGACCATAAATTGGATAAATCGGTTTTCCATAATTTTTGCCGCCAGGTGGAAAAGGCCAAAAGAATACTTTACCTAGGTGATAATGCCGGAGAAATTTTATTTGATCGTTTACTTATTGAATTTCTTCCTTCCCAAAAAATTATTTTTGTGGTTAGGGGAAAGCCCATCCTTAATGACGCCTTATTCGAAGATGCTGATTTAACCGGTCTTACTGATATAGTCTCTGTCATTGATAATGGAGATAATACTCCGGGTACCTATCTAAAGAGTTGTTCCCAGTCATTTATTGATCTTTTTGAAAAAGCGGATTTGATTATCTCCAAAGGACAGGGTAATTTTGAAACCCTGAATGAGGTGAAGAAAAATATATTTTTTCTTTTTAAGGCAAAATGTCAAGTAGTAGCAGATTATATAGGATGTGAAGTCGGTTCAATATTATTTTTATCACCCGAAAAAATGAAAAAACGGATATTGGAATAACCGGATGGAATATAATAAAAAAATCATGGAACATTTTCATCACCCGAAAAATGTTGGTGCCCTCAAAAATGCCGACGGGATTGGCTTTGTGGGTGATCCGGAATGTGGGGATTTCCTTAAGGTCCGGATCAAAGTGAAAAATGACCACATCCATGATATTTCATTTCAATGCAAAGGATGCCCGGCAGCTATTGCCTCTTCAAGTATTATGACCCAATTAGCCAAAGGGAAACACCTTGATGAAGCGGCCTTAATCACGGATGAAGTAATTGAACAGGCTTTAGGGGGACTGCCTGAGGCAAAACGCCACTGCTCTAATTTGGGGGCAACAGCTCTTTATAAGGCCATCATTAATTACATTTTCGGTGGACCAAAATCATAAAAAACACTCTAATAAAGATGTAACCTATAAACTCAAAAAAATGATTGTTGTTTATCTGATAATAGGATTAATAGCTGGAATCTTTGGAAGCTTTTTAGGATTAGGCGGCGGAGTAATTATTATCCCCGCCTTAATCTACTTATTGAAATTTAACCAACACCAAGCCCAAGGGACTGCCATTGCCACCTTACTGCCGCCGATAGGGCTCTTGGCAGCTATGAAATACTATAAGCATGGCCATGTAAATGCTACAGTGGCCACTTTTATCGCTATTGGCTTTTTTTTTGGCGGATACATTGGGGCGACTATAGCCAACAGACTCCCGGCAGATAAATTGCGTTTCTTTTTTGGCATCATCTTACTCGTTTTATCACTTCACCTGTTATTAAAAAAATGAAAACCATACTTTGGGTCAATCTGATATTTTTTTCCTTATCCCTTCTTAGTTGTTCGCCTTCACCTCCATCTCAAAATTCCGATTTAACTATCCTCATTAATCCCGGTTTTGAAGAGTTATTATCAGATGGTCAACCCAAAGGGTGGTCTCCCTTACCAGCAAAATGGCGCATCGATCCCCATACAGCCTTTGCCGGTAATTTTAGCCTGCAAGTTGATAATGAAGATAAATCCTGGTATGAGTATCCCTCTCAAAAGATTCAAGTAACCCCCGGGAAAAGTTATCAAATTAGCCTTTGGATCAAAGGTGAAAATCTCCATCATAAAGATAGCTCCACAAATGGCGCAACCTTTTGTGTGGAATATTTGGGGGAAAATAATTCCTGGTTAGGCGGTGAATATGATACACCCAAGCTACTGGGGACAACAGACTGGCGGCAGCTGATTTTAGAGGAGATTATTATTCCCTCAAGATGGCTGGGAGAAGAGGTGACTGATTATCAATTCTGTCTTCTTTTAACAAAAGGCACCACTGGAACTGCCTGGTTTGATGAAATTTGCATTAAGGAAATAACGCCGCCACTTTGCAATATCTTTTCATTAAAGCCTAATTATAGAAATCTTTTGATCAATGATACAATTCAAGTCCAGGTGAATTTAAATCCTCAAACAGCTTCATTAACTTTGAAGGACCTAAAGCTTCAATTCCTCCTGAAGAATATAGGAGAAGAAATTATCCATGAATCCTCACTAACCCTAGAAGATAATTCAGAGCCAATACATTCCATACAACTTCCCTATAATACTTCTGAAGGCGATTATCAGCTTGAGATCGATCTTCATGATATTAATGAAGAAAATAGATTAGAAACCATTATTCGAGATATTCGAAAAATTTCTATGGCTGACCGAAATACCTTCCCAGCCTTTATTGATCAAGAAAATAGATTACTTTGCCAGGGGACTCCCTCCTTTCCCCTGGGCATTTATACTGCCAATACAGAGCTTCCCCAAAAGGAACTCAGAGAGGAGTTAACAACAATTGCTGAGGGCCCTTTTAACATCTTAGTTAATTATAATACTCTGGCGCCTTTGTCTTGGGTAAATGATAAGGTTACAGAAGGAGAGTGTTACTCTTTTATAAAGCAGTACCTTGATTTACTGTTGGAATATGACTTAAAAACTTTCTGTGCCCTGCCCTCAAGAGATTTTTTTACCCTTGCAGATAGAGAGAGAGAAAAGGCTGAAATAAAAAAAATTATTACTACTCTTAAAGGGCACCCTTCTTTACTCGGTTGGTACTTGAATGATGAAATCGGACCGTCCTATCTAAGACAACTCAGCGAATACTACCAAACTATCCGAAAAGAGGATCCAAGCCACCCAATATTTTCCGTTCTCTATCAACTTCACTATCTCAAA
>JAUWIR010000380.1 GCA_030605265.1 Pseudomonadota bacterium
ATCATTTATTGACTGATGCTATCCTAGTAATTAACCGGGTAAGAATTTATGTTTTGAATTTTTTTTCCATATTTTTTAAGATCAATATTGGCCAGCTGTGCCGGTTGTTCTGCTGCATCAAGATAATAAAGGGTAAAGCCTTGTTTTTGTAAAAAGGTAATATCTTTTTGAGTAACTCCATCTAAAAAGAAAAGCTTTTTTCCTTTTCTATGCAAGGCCTGAATGGAACCGCCAATAAAAGTTTCTTCAAGAGACTCCAAGTGAAGGAAATGAACGACTGGATAATACCAGGAGATGATCACCGCAATTTTATCCTTTTGGGGCAAATTTTCCACAATGGGGAGCAAATTTTGCGCATTTTTATATACGGCCCTTTTTTTTAGTTCATTTTTAAATACAGTGCCATAGTCAAAAGGAATACATTGAATTCGTCCTTGGTTCTTAAAAGTAGCTTTATCAATATTAAAAAAGGAAACTACTCCATGAAGGACAATGAAGATGCAGAAAAGGGTGAAAATCTTTTTAGGAAAAAGTTTATTAATTAGTATCAGAGAAAAAGGGATAGCAGGGATAAGGTATGCTGTTTCAGCGGGAAGTTTTAAAAAAAGGAGTAAGTAAATTACCACAATTAACAATAAAATCACTATAGTAAAGTTTTTAGTTTTAGATAGTTCTTCTGACCAGGAGATTTCCTTTTTTTTATAAACTATTCGCTGGTTATGGAAAAATGTAAACAGAAAAGCAGTTAGTCCCAAAAGAAGGAGAATAAAAGCCGGCAATCCGAACAATTCAGACAGTGTGCGGTATCCCCAAATATAAAAGGGAAATTCATTAGGCACATAGCGGAGAAAGGAAAATTGGTAGGTGACAATCACCGGACTATAGGCTAAAAGGGCAGTAGCTCCGAAAAGGATGATAGAGGGGAGTATTTTTTTTAATTTTTTTTCCTGAAAAAGTAATTGAAGACTGAAAGGAAAGATCATTAAGGCCGAGGTGATCCGGAAACCAACAGCAATTCCTAAAAAAATAGCGCCTTCTTTATATTTTTTGTCTAAATATGAATCGTAAGACAAGAGAATAAAAAGTAATGCCCACATATAGTCCATGGTACAACTGCTTTGAATCCAAATTATGGGGATAAAATAAAAGGTAAAAAGCGTTAATCGTGGATAATTCAGAGGAAAGTGTTGAAAAATTTTTACCATTGGGTATATGCTAAAAAGACAAATAAGAACAGTCATTCCATTGGTGATTAAAAAGGAGTTAGGCCAGTATCCACCTTTTGACAAAAAAGTGCACACTATCTCAAAAAGGGGGTATCCAGGTGCCCGCGACAGCCAGTAGGTACCTGTATTCCAGATTTTTCTGGCAGCTAATAAGAGGTAGTAGGTATCGGGGTCCAACCCATAGCCAAAAAAAATAAAAGGGATCCTTGAAATAAGGCAAAAGGCGGCCAGGGAAGCTAGAAATGAGAGGGAATAGTCCGATTTAGCCGGTAGTTTACTATCTGGCAATCCTTTTCCCTCCTTAATTAGTACAGCATAACAGACTGGGGAATGTTCTGAGGAATGTATTTGTAATTAGCAAGTATAATAGAGGTACCCTTATCAAGCAAGAGGGAAAAAATTCTTTTTGCTGTTTTTCTGTGGCATTGATATTGCCTTTTTATTATTGGGCATAGTTTTTGGGATGTCAACATTATAAAAAATATCTAAGCGTTCACAGGTTTAGAGTTCACCGTTCAGGGTTGCTTTTGTTACCTTTGAACCCTGAACCTGTGAAGGGTTACAAAAACATTTTCTTTCAATGGAGAAAAGACACTGAGAAAAGAAATGAACTATTCACTCACTATAGTGATCCCTGCCTACAATGAAGAAAAAGCTATTGCCGACACGATCAGTCGATGTAAAGATTGTATTCCTTTAATTATTGAACAAACCCCTGTGCAAAAAGTTGAAGTTATAGTGGTCAATGATGGGAGCAAAGATCAAACAGAACAAATAGCCCGCAGTTTTGATGAGGTGACGGTTATTTCTTTTCCAAAAAATCGTGGCTATGGGGCTGCCTTGAAGGTGGGTTTTGAAAAGAGTACAGGGAATTTAGTTTCCTTTCTGGACGCAGATGGGACCTGTGACCCGAAATATTTTGTAAGCCTTTGTAATCTCTTAATTGATGAAAATGCCGATATTTCCATTGGATCTCGAATGAATCCTCAAAGTCAAATGCCCAAGATACGGAAAATCGGCAATCTTTTTTATGCTCATTTAATCAATCTATTGGCAGATACCCATATTACTGATTCAGCAAGTGGGATGAGAGTCATTAGGAAGGAATCACTTTTGGAGATCTATCCTCTTCCGGATGGACTGCACTTCACCCCTGCCATGACCACAAAGGCGGTTTTAGATCACAAGTTAAAGATTGTTGAATTTCCCATCAGTTACGCTGAAAGGGTTGGCAGATCAAAACTAAGTGTTTTTGAGGACGGGTTTAGATTCCTTTTAGTTATTTTTGATATTACTCTTAGTTTTCGTCCATTGCGTTTTTTTGGGGCAATATCTTTTCTATTCTTCATCATAGGGCTTCTCTTCGGTCTCTACCCTGTAGAGTTTTACCTGCGCTATGGAAAAGTTGGGGAATATATGATTTACCGATTGATTTTTGTAATAGTATTCATTTTAACCGGCTATTTTCTCATGGCCGTGGGTATTGTCGCTGACAGGGTTGCCGAAATCGCCAATGGCTTTAATCGACCAAAAAGGTTTTTGGAGGCAAAGCTATATTGGCTATTTTCTTCTAAAAAGCTTTTAATTATAGGTCCTTGTCTCATTATGGCGAGTATCCTTTTGAATTCACCATCTCTATGGAGTTATCTTCAAGAAGGGAAGATATACCAACATTGGAGCTATTGTATAACCGGGGCCTTTTTATCGTTATTAGGGATGCAGACCCTTGTGTTGGGATTTTTACAAAGAATTCTGTTTACTTTAGAGGAAACCAAACGATTTCACTATTTGTATGAAAACAAAAAAAAGAAGCTGATAGAAGGGATTACTGTCTTTCCGGCAACAGAGAATAATCAGGGACCTCATCAAAAGGCCCAAAAAGTTTATCTTACTCGTAAATAAATTTTGGCATCTTTCATGACGAGACCAGAAATAGTTTACACTTATGACTTTTTATTTTTTTAACTACCATGAAGGGCATGAAAGAAATGAAGAAAATAAAAAAATCTTCATGCTCTTCATGTCCATAGTATAGTAAAAGTGTAAACTGAAAGATGAAGGGCGCCGAAATTTTTAGTTTTATTATAGTCTGACAAATGTATTCGGAGCTGATTAATGCGTATTTTGCTATTGAATCCTCCCTTTTATCATTATTTTTCTCGTGGGCAAAGAAGCCCGGCAGTAATTAAAAGCGGTACGCTCTATTATCCTTTTTGGCTGAGTTTTGCCGCCGGGGTGCTGGAAGAGGCCGGTCACCAGATAATTTTACTGGACGCCGTGGCCCGGCAATATAATCATACCCAAACCTTATCTATAATAAAAAAATTTAACCCTCAACTTGTTATTCTGGATACTAGTACGGCAAGTATACTAAATGATCTTACCTTTGCCGGAAAGCTCCGAGAAGCTTTTCCTGAAATTTTTTTGACCCTCGTGGGGACTCATCCTACTGTATTGGCTGATGAAATTCTTCGACAACATCGATATATTGATGCCATAGCTCGTCGAGAATATGATTATACTTTGTTAAATTTAGCTGAAGAACTTCAATCTGGAGGCTGTTTGAGCAAAGTAACAGGCTTGAGTTTTCGGCAATCCCATGGAAAGATTATCCATAACCCGGATCGTCCGTTTATCAAAAATTTGGATGATTTGCCCTTTTTATCAAAGGTTTATAAAAAATATTTGCCAGTAAATAACTACTATTTTTCTTTATCCGGTCATCCCATGATTATGCTCATCACCGGACGTGGTTGTCCGAATGGGTGCTTTTTTTGCGTTTTTCCACAGACTTTACATGGGCGGACCTATCGATTTCGTTCTGCAGAGAACGTGATAGAGGAATTAGAGTATATTAAAAAAGAACTGCCGGGGATTCAACAAATTGTTTTTGAGGATGATACTTTTACGGCAAACCCTGCCCGCGTTCATAAGATTTGTGAGTTGATGTTGCAAAGAAAACTCTCTTTTCGTTGGTTTGCCAATGTACGTGTTGATACGGACTTTAAAACATTGCAGCTAATGAAGCGAGCCGGATTTCGTTGTTGCGCTGTAGGATTTGAAAGCGGGAACCTGAAATTACTTGATAGTATGCATAAGGGCATCACCTTAGAGCAGAGCCGAGGCTTTGCCCGTAAAATTCATCAGTTGGGGATTATTTTGCACGGCTGTTTTATGGTGGGCTTTCCTGGTGAAACCCTTCAAACAATGGAGAAGACTTTCAGGTTTGCTGTTGAATTGAATTGTGACAGTGCGCAATTTTATCCTATTTTTCTCTATCCCGGGACGGAAGCCTTTGAATGGGCAAAAAAAAAGGGATATCTTCTCACTCAGGATTATCAACAATGGTTAACCCCTTCCGGTGGGCATAATTGTGTATTTCAGCTTCCTGAATTATCCCAAGGGGAGATGATGGATTTTTGCGAAAAGGCTTATCAGCGTTACCATTTCCGAAAAAAATATATACTCAAAAAGTTTGGCCAGATATTCACAAAACCCTCTGAAGGGAAAAGGACTATCCGGGCAGGGAAAAATTATTTTCTCTATTTGATAAAAAAGCGTTTCGCGCAAATATGAAAATTTCAGTAGTTATTATTTGTTACAATGAAAAAAAGAATATCGTCGTCTGTTTGAACTCTTTACTTGAACAAACCTATTCTTCCGATAAGTACGAAATTCTTGTTGTTGATAATAATTCTACTGACGGGACCCGGGCTATTGTCCAAAAATATATCCAAAGGAATCCTTCTTATTCTCTCCGTCTCATCATCAACCCCATTAAGGG
>JAUWIR010000637.1 GCA_030605265.1 Pseudomonadota bacterium
ATGTTTGTTATGGAAATGACTCAAACTCGCCTTTAAAAGCTCCATGATCTACGATATCCTGGATATTTGTCTCAACCCTGAGACTGAGGGTAAAATGGCCAAACTCGAGTTGTAAGCACTTAATCAAATGAACCGGTTTCTGTTACAGTTGTCAGGTTTTGATTAAGGTGTAGGATCCGTCCATTTTGAGTGTCGCTAATAAGATCAGCTCAGAGCACAAATTCAGCCGGAATATAAGAATAAGTATCAATCAAATAAGAAGTAATCCTTGAGTAATCCCTTTTTGTCTTTTCAACTTTTGATTAGATTTATGATTACTCTAAAGTGCAAGTAATATATCCCAAAATAGAACAATGGAGAAAATGCCTTATTGTATTGATATTTTAAGTTTTATTTCCTTCTTCAACTGAAAAACATCGGACTTGAATATAATAAATATCAGGTGAATGAAGCCATATTATTTATGGACGAAGAAAAAAAATAATATTCTAATATTACTGTCTCCTGCCATAGTATGATTTGATACCTATATGAACCTTTCGTTCAGAAATTTCGTAAAAATTTATACACTGTTTTGAGAAATTTCTTTTTTTTATTTGTCAATAAATAAGAATGTAGAGAAAATAAAAAGTGTAAAATCAAATGCTCGTTATTAATTATGAGTAAGGTGAAATTGGAGAAAAGAGATGAGAAGTGATTATCAATCAAAAATAAATTTTACCGAGATATATAGAAAGACAGAAGTGCCCAATTGGAAAGAACCCCTCGATTTTAAAGTCGGAGATAAGGTGTTATTTATTAAGAGGTATTATATAAATCTACACAATTTACCTTCTGGAGGATGGATAAGAAAAGGTACGAGAGCTGTTGTAGTCGAGGTTTCCGATTTCTGGGTTATGGTAAAAACCATTAGTAGATTTTTTCGTTTGCCCAAGGTTGTACCACTTTTCTATAGCAATGAGGATCCACTAACCAGTATTAAATGTATAAAAAAATTTGAAAGGGTTTAAAGTTCAACCCCTTAAGGCGTATTTTTCTTTTATTTACTACCGCCGGCTCTCCCCCACTGCCGGCAGCTTTCCCTATTATCAGTAGCTCTATCTATTACCAGCACTATAGCTGTAATCATCTTATCTTTTTTCCTACCTTCATTTTTGCTTCAATTTTTTCTATTATTTTTCTACTTTTTACCATTTGCTGTTTGTGAAATTTTCTGATTCTGCTTTCATTTCCTTTTAATATGAAGCTAGTAATATTTAAATAATAAATGATTTGTTTCAGAAAAGTGGCATTAACAATTGCTGATTTTATTTTATGCTTGTTTTTAATTATTAATTTTAGTATCATTTAAAATAAGCAGTTTTATTGTATTAATTTCTGGCTACTGAAGCGATGAGAGTAAGAAATGATTATTCTCACAAGCTCCCTGCCTTGAAGGTAATAGATAAAATGAATTAGGCAAATTTGCACTGAAAAATTATAAGTGCTTTAAATGCTTTTAAACATTAGCAAATGAAGGGAAGAGAGCAAAAAATGTAGCCAAAAAATGGCATCTTTCCATACTACACGAAAAGTAGTTTACACTTATGACTTTTTATTTTTTTTTATCTACCATGAAGAGCATGAAGGAAAAGAAGGAATAAAAAAATCTTCATGCTCTTCATGTCCTTCAGGTGCAATAAAAAAGTGTAAACTGAGAAATGACGGATGCCAAAAAATTTAGGTATATTTTTTAAAAGCATGATTTGAAAAAAAAGGTTAGATTGCAGAGCATTTTGGTGAGGGGTGATGATTATGAATAAAAAGAGGTTTTTGAAAGCTTTAATGTTTAGTTTTATTATGGTTATAGCAGTGGGGTTTTTGGCCAAAGGCGTTACCGCTCATATAATTTATCCGGAAATTATAATGAAGGGTCCTCTGCGTGTGCCAATTCCCGGTTATTCTTATACTGATAGCGGCTGGGCGGACCTTAATAAAATAGATTCAATTTTAGTTGATAATTTTGAGTATCGGTATGATCAAACTATTTATTGGGGCGCTGGTTTGGGCTATGGACACATTACACATATATTGGATTTTGAAGTAGGGAGCAAAGTTATAGATGTTTACCGGCCTACTTCACCCTTTCTCCTAGATCCATTGACAGGATTAGCCCCCTTCAAGATCGCTAAAGACTGTAGGTGGATTGATTTTAAAGATTCAGCTAATCCTGTTCCAATTTGGGGTGATTTTTGCGAATTTAATTGTAAGATAAGACGACCTCTTTCTGTTGAGGCTTGGAATACTTTTAGTATTACTGTCAATTGTACCATTTTAAATACTGAAGACGGGCAAAGTTATCAGGTAGATATTGTCTTGCGGCCGATTGAATTCTCCGATAACCACGAAACCCTTGAGGAGAGCGTAGAGGAAAATAGTCTCAATTTGAATGACCAGGATAAGACCTATACTGTTGAAGTCGCCTTGGGAAGACAATTACAGGATGGCTCCTGGCATGACGTTAGTGCGGATTTGCAAAAGATTATTCAGAAAGCCAA
>JAUWIR010000397.1 GCA_030605265.1 Pseudomonadota bacterium
GCATTAATCCTTGCGATGCCCAGCCCGGTTTCCCCAAAAGGGTCTATCGGCACCTTATCAGAAATCTCAAAATTCCCTACCAGGGGCAATACTACAGTTTTCGAGAAATCATGACTTTAATGGCCAAAAAGGGGAAGGAAAATTTTTTCTCCAACCACCACTTTTTGGGAAAAATATTTGAGAGAATCAAAAATAATAAAGACACTGATCAAATGTGGGAGTGGATCGAAGGACAAGAGACCACCTACACCAGGATTGGCACCCTTTATGATCATACTACGGCAGCAAATATTTACTGTAATATCTTAAGCGGCCTGGGCATGTTGGTAGTAAAAGAATTGGGTCTTGAAGGAATACTTCTTATGTTTGATGAAGCGGAAACCTCGCGCACTTATAAATATTCCTATGAATGGAGCAGAGCTAAAAATTTCTTTGACGCCCTCTCCATGGTGGCCAATGACGAACCGGAGCTTTTGGATGAAGAAGTAGTCAAGGGCCCAAACTTCCGCTATGGCAAAAATACCGGACTCATCTATTCAGGGCATCTTCCCATCCCTTACCTCTATGACATACCAAGCTTTTTAAAAGTGGCCTTTGCTTTTACTCCGGACTATCAGCTCTATTGCTCACACGAATATAATATTTACGATATCCAATTGGAGGCCCTTCCCCCTAAAGAATTGAAGTATCTGTTCTATAAATTTTTTGAAATGTACGAAAAGGTGTATCAACTCACCATCCCCAAACTATTTCGAAGACAGCTCTTTGATTTGGTAGAAAATAACTGCTCTTGCTCTACCAGAAGATTCATTAAAGCCATGGTGGAATGCCTTGATTTTCACCGCTTTTATCCCTCAAAAACCCCAAATTTCCTTCTGTCTTATGAATCAGTCAACAGTTAACCTTCAATATAAAAAAAAGCTTAAAAAAACCTGGGGTTCTTTTTTTGCCCGCTTCGGAAAATTAAATCCCGTACAGATTGCCGTCATCCCTCCCCTTCTTGAGGGCAAAAATGTTATTATCTGCTCCCCTACTGCCAGCGGGAAAACCGAAGCTGTCTTTGCCCCAATTATAGAAAGGATCCAGCCGGTAAAAGAAGAAATTGGCCTTCACCTCCTCTATGTTGCCCCTACCCGCGCCCTGGTCAATAACATCTATTATCGGCTTGAAAGCGTGATAAAGATGTGCGGCATGAAAATAGCCATAAGAACTGGTGACCGACGGGAATACTCCATGAAAAAACCGGAACATCTCCTCCTTACCACCCCTGAATCTTTAGACTCGCTGCTCTGCAGGTACCCACATATCTTTAAAACCCTGAAAGCGATTATCCTGGATGAAATTCATCTTCTTGACGCTACCTTTCGTGGAGATCAATTGCGGGTATTATTAGAGAGAATACGATTAGAGCACGCCAAAGCCCCCCTTCAATACGCAGCTCTTTCCGCCACCCTGTATGATCCCAAAGAAACCGCTCTTAGTTACTTTCAGCCTGTCGAGGCTATCTCAATGGGAGAGCCAAGACCGCTTCAGCTTCACCTTTTCCAGGATATGGAAAGGTTAATTGGTTTCATCAAAAGAGAAAAACTCCACAAAATCCTCATGTTTGCCAACAGCCGAAAAGATGTAGAAAGATTAGGCACTGAGCTGAAAGCCCTCTGGCCCAAAGACCGAATTATGATCCACCATGGAAGTCTTTCCAAACAGGCACGGGAAACTGCCGAGCAAATTTTGAGGCTATGGCGTTGGGGTATTTGTATTGCCACCACCACCTTAGAGATAGGCATTGACATAGGTGATTTTGACGGTGTTGTCTGCTACCGCCCTCCCCTCACCCCCTCTTCCTTTCAACAAAGGATAGGCCGAGGGTGCCGGCAAGTGAAAATGGTCCAGGCCTTGGGCTATTGTGAGAATGAAGCAGAGCAGTCCTGTTTTGAGATTTATGCTGAAATGGCCCGAATAGGGCAGATTGAACCCCTGGAATACCTCCCTGATATATCTGTAGCCATACAGCAACTATTTTCCTTGCTCTTTGCTCACCCCCGAGGATTCCCTAAAAAACTCCTTGAATCACTGCTCAGTTCCCTTATTACCCCCCATCAGTATGAAGAAATCGTCAATCACCTTATAGACCAGGGATATTTTACTTATATCAGGGAACGTTTTCTGGCCACGGAAAAGCTTATGGATTTAGGGGAAAAAGGTTTTATCCACTCCAATATCCCTTCTTTTAAAGAATACCGGGTAATCAATAGAGAAACCGGCAAGAAAATTGGAGAAATCGGCATGCAGGCTACCCAAGGGACTATTTTTGTCCTTGGCGGAAGAGTTTGGGAAACAATGGCCATCAAAGGTTTAAATCTTTACGCCCGCCCTGTTGCTCAAAAACCACAATTCCGGCATTTTCGTAAAAGAAGCTCCCTTGGGGCCTTCAGTCGCCTCTTACCTGAATCCCTCAAACAAGATCTCCTTAAAGGCATCTAGCCCCTTTAAAAAAACTTTCAACCTGTGCAAATAGATTTTTAGATTCACTAATGAAAAAAAATAATTAATTGCACAGGTTGAAATTTTCTACTGAAGGAAGGATTAAAAATTCATAAAAAATGCTATAATGGGCTGGATATTTCGGGGCTAGCAATTAAGGCACTTTTTTGATGTTATATAGTATAAAAAAAGTAACCTTCAATAATGAGGGGGAGGAAATGCAGATATGGGTGGATGCTGATGCATGCCCTAAGGTGATTAAAGAGATTTTGTATAGAGCTGCGGAGCGCACAGGTGTGCAGTTGACGCTAATCGCCAATCAACAAATGAATACACCTCCGTCACGCCATATTAAAACCCTTCAAGTAGCCTCAGGCTTCAATGTGGCTGATGGCGAAATTGTCAAAAAAGTCGATGGCGGTGACCTGGTAATCACTGCTGATATCCCGCTGGCCGCTGAAGTCATTGATAGAGGTGGTTATGCACTCAATCCACGCGGTGAATTTTATTCATCAGATAATATTAGTGCTCGTCTGAGCATGAGAGATTTTATGGATACTTTGCGAGCCAGTGGTATAAATACTGGCGGTCCCCCGCCGCTTAGCAAAAGTGATCGGCAATCTTTTGCAAATCAATTAGATAAATTTTTAGCCATGCATGCAAAAAAAAATACCCAATAACACCATAACTATTTATGGTATCAATCTCTTTCAAGGATCCTTCAATTAACAGCGCGCCATCCTGTAAATCACACTTGAGGGATAAATGGATAATAAGGATTTTTTACAACAATCCAAAGACTATCTCCGGGTCGAGAGGGCCATTCAGTTTGTAGAGGCCAACTACAAATCTCGGCCTTCATTAGATCAAATAGCCGAAAGTGTCCATCTAAGTAAATATCATTTCAACAGGTTATTCAAGCGATGGGCCGGCATCAGTCCCATGCAATTTTTACACTTTTTAACCCTTGGATATGCCAAAAAGAAACTGACTGAATCCAGGATCCTTCTCGATACTTCTCTAGAAGCGGGCCTGTCCGGACCGGGGCGTCTGCATGATTTATTTGTTACTTTCGAAGCAATAACACCCGAGGAATTTAAACTGATGGGAGCAGGCTTGAAAATTGAATATGGTTTCCATTATACACCCTTTGGTGAATGTTTACTTGCCATAACAGACAGAGGAATTTGCCATTTAAGTTTTGTTGATAATAAAAAACGAGCTGCGGCATTAAGCCATTTACAGCAAATATGGCCCAAAGCAACCTATATTGAAAACCAAGCCAAAAGCAGTTCAATTGTAAATCGCCTCTTTAGCTTAGAGCACTCCCGGGAATCCCGCCCTTTCCACTTGCTACTTAAGGGAACAAACTTTCAAGTGAAGGTCTGGCGGGCTTTATTAACAATCCCAAGGGGAAGCATGGTAAGCTACCAGGATATTGCTGTTTATATTGGTAGCCCCAAAGCCTTTCGCGCGGTTGCCAACACTATTGCCGGCAATCCTGTTGGCTATCTGATTCCGTGTCATCGAGTGATTGCAAAATCAGGAAAAATCCATCAATACCGGTGGGGAACCGAGAGGAAGAAAGCAATTGTAGGATGGGAAGCAGCCATAAAATCTTAAGATATCTAAAGCTCAGAGAATATATCTCCCAAAGGTATAGAGAAAAACATGGATTCAATGTTCCTGTTGAGAATATCCTCATTACCAGTGGATCACAACAAGGCGTGGATTTACTTGGGAAAACTTTTTTAAATGAAGGAGACGGCATAGTCATTGAAGAGCCTGTTATCTGGGGGCTATTCAAGCATTCTCAGTCTATAAATCAACCTTTAATCCTGTTCCCCTGACGGAAAAAGGGATTGACCTCGATGTACTAAAAAAGGTTATCTCTACGAAATCCCCTAAATTGATGTATACAGTGCCAAATTTTCAAAATCCCACCGGCATTACCTATTCTGAGGAAAACAGATTGGCAATTGCCGATATGATGAAAAATACTAATACCTTAATAATCGAGGATGATCCTTATGGTGATCTAAGATTTACCGGCCACCATAAAACATCCATAAAAAAATTATTGCCTCAACATACTATTTTATTAGGTTCTTTTTCTAAAACTATTGCACCGGGTTTTCGATTAGGCTGGATCGTGGCACCAAATCATATTATGGAAAAACTGATTATTGCCAAACAGGCCTCGGACCTGCACACGAATTATTTTGTTCAAAGAATAATTGGCATCCTTCATTACATACAAAAAGTAGTTGACACTTAGTATTGAGACTGTTTTTAGGCAAACTTATACACTTATCAAAATAAACTACATTTTGAATTTTCTTTGGTTTTAATGCCCTTATCTGGCC
>JAUWIR010000494.1 GCA_030605265.1 Pseudomonadota bacterium
CAGAGGGATAAAGTGTTTTCCTCCATATTTAATGAAATAGTAATAGACGCTATTATCACTGCTATAGTGGTCGGAATATCTGTTAAGGCGTTGTGGGAATTAATTAAAGAATTAATGCCCAATGAACATAAGAACATACGTTGAAATCCTATAGATTTAATATTCAAAATTACCTTATTTTACTAGCCTCTTACCGTCGATTGAGTGCTCTTAGTCAAAAAACATAAATTACCCTTCACCAACCATCAGCATGTAATCATATCCACCCTCTCCACAATGTTCATGCAATTGATTAACTATCTTTTTAGCTAGCGCAGGAGTTTCTTTTGGACCCCGAAAATAAAAGGGCTTTCCATCTTTGCCATAAGTATAATTCACTGGGCAGCTTGATGAATCAATGTCACCAAAAATATCCTTTGCATTTTTATATTCAGGATGATGAGTGAATCCTAGCTCCTCAGAATAAGCTACAGCCCCTTCCAGTAATTTCTTTATACATGCAGGATCAACAGCTTCAAATGCTTGCCCTTCATGAGATGTTATCAAAGATTCTTTTATTTGTTTTTCGTAATCAAATTTAGTCAATACCTTAAAGGAAGCATTCTTAACGCCTAAGCAAAAGACATCCACCACAAAGATACCCACAGCAATGAGACCATTTGGTGCCTTTCTACTGATTAAAACACTACCTATTCCAATTTTAAAGAGACCATTGGGCATGAGACATTCATAAAGTGGGTAAGCAGCATAACTTACTGCTTTTCTTTTAGATAAAATAATTCCTGTACCTTCCTTTTTCCTTTTAGCTAGAGATTGGTTCTTTTTTTTTGTCTTTTTTCCAAGTTTTTTCTGTCGTTGTTTTTCACTGATAGCCATTGTTTATTCCTTTTCATTAATTTTCAAGAAATACTGAATCTCTGATCAATCTGTTACGGAGTAAAACGATAGATATAACCAAATGTACCACAAGGAACAAAAGGGTCATCTTTTAAATTGCCTAAGTGATCATGTAATACTTTTGCCATGCCTATTTCTATAAAAAATCCTCTATATTCTTTAATAGAAAAATTCAGACCATAGGCAACTCCAAGATAGGTATAATAATAATCAGCTCCCGGATCACTTCCGATAATTTCCCCTGACAAAAGATTTATACTGTGTTGGGTTTTTTCATTATCTGATAATTTATATCCAAGATTAAGATGGGCTTCATTATGATTTTCATTTTGGTACATACCTGAAAGCCGGATACCAATTGGCCCAAACCAATAACCAAGATTAGGACATATAAGAAGAGAGGAGGTTGTTAATCCGATCTCCGGATATGAAATATTCTTTAGATTTTTGGGTTGACTCTCTTTATAGTCCGCATTAGCCCAAACGATACCGCCAAAAAGCATAGAAGTAATTATAATAAATAAAATAATTTTCATAAATTCATTTTTAATTGATTTACTCCAAAATCTTTTTTCAGAATTTAATAACTTTAAAATTATAATATATCCTTGAGCCTTAAGGCATTCCTTGCAGCATAAGCCTCATGATCATTGTTAAAGTATACAAGAACTTTGTCTACCTTTTCCCCAATTACGTATAGTTTATCTCTCCACCAGAAAAGATCTTCCTCTGTATAATTATAATTGTACCATCCATGTATACCATGAAAACGGATATAGGCAAAATCAGTTGTAGTAGTCAAATCACAGGGGAGTTTAGGAGCACTAATTGTGCAATGAGCCATATTATATCTGCTAAGAAGATCAAATGTTTTATCCTGTAACCATGAAGGATGCCGAAATTCAATAGCATACCGGAACATTGAGGGAAGCTTTGAAAAAAACTGTTCCAATAAGGCAATATCAAATTTAAGGGATGGGGGCAGTTGCCAAAGGATACAAAGGATTTTTCCCTTCATCATGCTTATTCTTTCCAGGAAAGTTTGCAAAGGGGCATCGACATTTTTAAGCTTATGAGAATGGGTTATCATTCGGCTTCCTTTGACTACGAATTTAAAATCAGGAGGTGTTCTCCTTGTCCAGCCGGTTATCATCCCTTTAAATGGGAGACGGTAAAAGGTGGCGTTAATTTCTATTGTCCTAAAATGTTGAGCATAATAAGTGAGCCAATCTGTCTTATTTAATTCTTGAGGATAAAATTTCCCCCGCCAGTGTTCGTAGTACCAGCCTGAGGTACCTATATACCATTTATCCATAACTTTTTTCCTTGAATAAGGATTTTTCATCTAGTCTTTTATTATACAAGAATATTACACGATTTGAATGAAAAAACTTAAAAATTAGTCTATAATAGAAGGCACAAACCTTCTCATGCTTGGTATCAAAGGACAGAGAAATCGAAGGGGCTATTTCAAAAATTAACCACCGCTTTTTTTATAATTTTTTCCTCTATCCTCGCTGCCTTATCGTAATTCTGATATAATCTTTCACAAAAAAACATCATAAATTCAATCTCTTGTGGCTTTTAAAAATTACCTGTACTTGCTTCAGGTACCACTATTATTCTTATTTTATTCGATTTTTCTTCAATTAAATGGCATTCCTTTATTTCAGTAAAGAATTTCGGGTCAACCGGAATTGGTGTGGTAAAATAAGGCTATATTTCGCCTTTTTTGCTTATTATTACAAGTGGTTATAGCAAAATCTAGTGGATACAATTTTTTATTCATATACAGATATTTAAAGGTTATATAATCTAGCCCTATTTTTGAATAACTTCTTGATTTTATTGACCACACCAATTCCGGTTGACGGTGAAATCGCCACACCAATTCCGGTTGACCCAGAATTTCATCTTGCTTTCTCCAACTACTTAAAATTATTTTAAATTATAGAAAAAGATCAATATTTTATATACTTCACTATTGAAATAAAGACCTTCCTTTTTTATTTGCTTTATGGCATATATGCTGAAATAAAAACCAACCCAAAAGAGCCTAAAAAATCATGATAACTTACAGAAACTATTCAGGAAGTTGAATGTGGGCACTACTGATAGCCTTCCATTTGCAGAATAATTTAAATTAAAATTTAAAATTGTTCCGCCAAGGCCAAGAGGCAAGCCGTTGAATTTTAATCACAGCTTTTTGGAACTGGACTGGCGAAATCGCCCCTTCGATATGTCTGTTATATGATCTGTACATACACTTCGCTTTATATTTAATAAAGCTATTGGTATTCAAAAACTTGATTCAGACTCTTTTCAGAATACTTTTAACCTGTGTCAGCATCGGCCTTAAAATGTAGTAAAATTTTCGGATTAAAAATGCAGTAAATTTTCGGTTTAAAAATGTAGGCAGCAACTTTTTTTTTGTTTTCTCCCCTTATTTTTTTCTCTTCTTTTTTCCAAGTATTTTCTTGCATAATTAGTTCAATAAATTAACCATAGGCCGGAGGTAATGGCCAATGGCTCAACGAATAAAATAGCATAAGTGACGAACTTGGATATTTACCCATCGATAAAGTTGGCGCAGATCTACTTTTTCAAATCATCAGCCACCGCTATGAACAAGGCTCCATGATTATCTCATCAAACCGCGCATTTCGGTAAGATCGCTGTGATGCGAAAACATGACGACCATTGGGTCTACTATGATTTTCGACGAAGTGAAGGCGGTTCGGTACTTAATTTTGTAATGCAGCATAAAGGCTGTAATCTCGGTCAGGCCCGCAAAGAGCTGAGGATAGCCTCTAATATTAATTCTCTTTCTTTCCCAACCGCCCCTCTCTTTGAGCTATGGCGCTCACTTAAACTAACCCACTTTCGCTCAGATAAATTAACCTGCCTACGGGAAATATTTTTGTGGATTTAGGATTAAACTAGCTAACGTTCAGAAAAATATACGCTAATGTGGGTTTTATAAAGCCTTTTTCCCTTTCCAAGTAGTAAATTTAACCAC
>JAUWIR010000112.1 GCA_030605265.1 Pseudomonadota bacterium
AATGGTTTAATTACATTCTATGTCAGGAAAAGAGCGCTTGGCGCTTTTTTCAACCAAAGCCTGACTTTTGAATTTGAATTTATAGAGAGGAAGGATACGAACATGATCAATCGAAAAAGAATTTTTCTTATTTTTTTAATGACGATTTTTTTCTTTACCATAGTTACCTCTACAAATCTTATTATGGCCCAGGTGTTTTACCCTCAGGAGGTTGAAGAATCCTACCATGGACAACTTGGGTATGGCACCGGGCTTGGTATGCTGGAGAAATGGTGCCCTTTGTCACATTTCAGTTTTGCCGAAGAGGGAGGTATTCAAGGCTGGTTTGATCGAAAGTGTGACCTGTGTCATATTGGCGCGAATTGGAACCCGGCCAAACCCCGGGCTGATTGCTCCAATTGTCACCCTTCGGTAAATCTTTCTAAGGGAACTTATGAAGCCCCGACAGTTAAAAGATGTTACTCTTGCCACTATAAGGATACGGAAAAAAGGGGGGATTTATTTACCCCTGATACTGATGTGCATTTCCAATCTGATCCTGAACGATCTTGCCAATCTTGTCATATTACCTTAGCTCATCAAATTGCCAAGGGAAAGGCGATTGATACAACAGAGCCCACCAGGACATTATCAGTTTTAAAATGTATTGATTGCCATACAATTGCACCCCACAGAGGGAGTTTAGATCTGAACATTCTCTATAAATTAAATATGCACTTTCACAAAGTTGCCTGTGAAACCTGCCATACTGATAACCGGACAAGATCTTCTTTGGCCATAAGCACTAAAGATTGGACTAAATTCAAAAATGGCCAACCTTTGTCCCAATATCATGAGCCCGGGTGGAGGCCAACCTATAAATATTATGACGGCCAAGGTCCTTTAGAAAAGTATAAAAATTTACCTATTCTTGACTACACTGACCTAAAAGATTCTATTGGCGCCAAAATTTATCCCTTTAATACAGTCACAGTAACCTGGTTTATAAAATCTCCTCATGCTGATCTTGATGATGTAATTCCTATTAATAAAATTAAAGCTGCAGGAAAAACTTCCGATCCTGATAGGCCTTCTCTAATAATCACTACGGAAAAAGACATGCGGGCTTTTGACGATCCCGACGATAAAGACGATCTGCCGGATTACCCTGAAGCTACTATAGTTACCAGGGAAATAAATTTTAACCTCAGTCACTCCATCGCATCCAAGGCAAAGGCCCCTCGATGTACTGACTGTCATGGGACATCCGGCCGACAGCTTTTAGATTGGGAGAAATTAGGATATGATGACGGCGGACCTAAAATAGACTGATCACTAACAATGATTAAATTAAGCTGATAGCTGTTAAGCCGTTAAGCTAATAGCTGTGATGAGCCGTATAAATTCCTATACTTTCAAGTTGGCTTTTAAGTGTAAGGGTTATAGCTCAGTGGAGCGAAGCGATACCCTTTTACTGTTTTAATCCCAATATCCACATCCGCATCTATCCCTTTCTTCATAACCCCTTTATCGTTAATATACCGCGCCGCTTCTTTGCTTCGACTGCCATAGGCATAGATAATCTCAATATGATAGTATTTACATTTCTTATCCAGATACTTTAATCGACAATCCGGTCTGATACTAGCTTGTTCCATTATTGCAGCACCATATATTCTATATCTTAGGATAAGTGCAAAAGAAAACTTTTTCTTCCCTCTTTTTGGATTATCTGAAAGGTTTCCTCGTAAATAATTTTCCGAGGGCCTACGGCAACAACCTCTATGTAATCCTCAGTGCCTATCCTATATATTATTCTGAAACGGCTAACCTTAAAACTCCTTAACCCATGAAGATCAGCTCGCAATGATTTACCTTGGTATGGATTAGAAATGATCCGCTGCAATGCTGCCTTTATTTTCCTCTTAAGTTGAGGATGAGCGCTTCGAATAAGGCTGGCAGTTTTATCAGATATCCGCAGTTTATACTTAGGGAAAGGTTTGCCGGTCATAACATCAATCAAATAGCTCTTCCAGGGTATAGAGTTTAGCTTTTTTCTTCAATTCTGATAAACCCTTTTTGATTTCATCCATAAGTTCTAAATCTGATTTTATCCGGATTGTTTCTTTCCAACTCTCAAATTCATCAGGGCTCACCATTATTGCTGCCGGACGGCCATTCTTAGTAATAACAATTTCTTCATCAGTGGAATATATAGTGTCCACCAATTCGCTTAATTTCATTTTCGCTTCTGATAAAGACATTATCTTCATTTTATCCACCCTTTTTTTGTTGACCAATATTATAGTCATAATATACCTATTTTAACAAGAAGGGTCAAGTTCCCAATCTGAAAAAACCCTGAGGAAAAAATAACAGGTTAAGCAGCTTAAAAAGGGACTGATTCTAAAATTACAGGAGATTACTATTTTGCTTCCCGGCAATGATTCTCTTCAATTTGTTCTAACAAAAAGAGAAAATCAGATTGGGTATTCATGGAGGGCAGTTTTTTTCGAAAGGTGGCCACACCACGAAAGCCTTTGAAATAAAATGATAAAAAGCGTCGCATATTAAGGCATGCTGTTCTCTCATCATAAAATTGAGCCATGATAGAAAAATGCTCTGTGGCAATTTCTTTTATAGTCTGAATAGTGCGAGGGCGCCCTCTGGGAGTGCCCTGTAAATGATGCAAAATCTCTTCAATCAACCAGGGATTTGCCAATATTGATCTTCCCGGCATTACTGCAACAGCGCCTGTTTGATGAAGCACTTGTTTGGCAATTGCTCCATTACATATTCCGCCATTGGCGATAATAGGCATTTTCACTGTAGCACTGATTTCACTAATCTTCTCCCACTCCGGCGTACCCAGATATTTTTGTTCAATACTTCTGGCATGAATGGTCATAGCATCAATACCAATTTCTTTAGCCATTTGAGCCAAAGGAAGAGCAGTAAATTCATCCCTCTTGAACCCAAGGCGGGTTTTAATAGTGAGAGGGATAGAAATAGCCTTTCGGACAGCCTGTAAAATCTTTTTAATTTGAGGAAGATCTTTTAGGAGAGCGCCGCCTTCTTTTTTTTTCATAACTTTCCTGGCCGGGCATCCTAGATTAATATCCACGAAGGAAAAGCCCATATCCTGACATTTTATTGCTGCCTCAGCCATAATTTGGGGGTCTGCGCCAAAAAGCTGCACACCAGTATAGGCCCCATCTTCTGCGCGCATCAGCATCTGCAGGGTTTGCTCAGTTCCCATTAAAAGGGCTTTCGCCTTAATCATTTCCGTGCAAAGGATCTTTCCTCCAAATTGGGCTAATACTTTGCGATAAGGATAATCCGTATACCCACACATTGGAGGTAAAAGAAGCTTTGTTTGCAAAAGTAAATTATTAAATTCGTCCCTTTTCATAGGTCCCCATATAGGTATATAGGGGTCACCCTTGACATTGGACATATAAACATAATCCACATAATCCATTAAATTGACTTGAAATGTCAAATATCAAGGATGACCCCTACGCCTTTAGCCTTTTTTTAATTCATGTTGTATATTGTACCTAACTATAATTTACTTTCAAGTATTTTGTATAGTTATACAATTAAATAGCTGGATTTGCAGCATTTCTGTTCCAGTTTCTCAAATATACTCAAAGAGGGATTTACATAAAAAACAATTAAATGCTATCCTACAGTCTCAGGATATATACTAATCCTCCTGAGAATAAAGAGGAATCTCTATTTTGATTTGTTGTATGGATTTTCTTGAAAAATCTTTTTTGAGAATAAGGGGGGGAGGCAATGGAAGGTGAAGTTGTAATAATAGAGAAAACCGTAGAGATTTTAAAGAAATACTGCAACCTCTTTATTATAGGCTAATCTTTCAAGGTTATTTGTCCAAATGTCAAGGACAGTCCCCAATTTTTTGCCCTGGCCCTTTTCTTCAAACTCATGATTGAGCGGGCGATACCAAACCTCAACCGGGTAAGTCCTTCCGGATACCACTATAATAGAGGCATAATAAAAATTTTGCGAAAATTTCAATTATGGACGATAAAAATCTACATAATCCTTAACAGCTTGTGGAGTACAACGATTACAATTAGGTGATACTGCGCCGTCAATCCAGCTATTGCCATAAAAAATAGGCCACATTAAAAGATGACGCGCAATAAGAATAGCATCTGTATAAGGATCACATGTACCATTATCATCAACATCGAAGGTATAAGAATTTACAATAATATCCCGGGTTACATCCTCTGACCAAGCATCATGGGAATTTTTGACCCTGAAGTGTACCCTGTAATCCCCAACAGGCAGGGTGTTGGTGAAAAAACATGCTGTTGTCCCAATCTCAAGGGGCGACCCTGCCTCGACTCCATCTGCGAGTTTAACGATACACCAATGATAGTCGGTGACGGTCTGGGTGGATGGACCACCTGAACCGCTAAATTCAACCATCTTGCCAAAAGGCATGGGGTTGGGGATGATGGAGTTGATGACTGCATTGGGTACAATTTTGTTAAATGTCGCTGTTATAGTAACATCTTCATCCACGGTCACCTGACATGACCCAGTGCCGCTGCATCCGCCACCTGACCAACCAACAAAATAAGAACACTCCTCCGGAACAGCAGTCAAGGTGACAACAATATCCTCAATATAGGTTTCATTACAATCACCCCCACAATTGATTCCATCAGGGGAGCTGCTTATTATACCCAGCCCTGTGCCGGCTTTAGAAACTGAAAGTATATATTCCTGATCAATAATATTTTTAAAAAAACCTGGAATGACTTGGGCTAAATAAAGATCATCATCTTGATAATTAATCACTTCAGGAGTAAGAGCACACTTACCTTCTGTTAATACTAAAAATTTGATATCAAATAATTTTTCATCTAAAGAAATCTCATTCATGGACATAAAGGCAACGAGAATACAATTTCCCAAGCTAACTGACATTAATGTCCCGCCGCTGTGATTAATTCCCTGGACCTCTAAAATAGTAGGATCATAGTAAATAGTAAGATTATAATTATCTATAAGTATTTGTTGATCGATTTGTACGGGAACGACAATCTGCGCTCCTGGCATTTCACTAAGATTATCGGGAATACTGATGGTTAAGGCATACGCAGAGGGTAAAGAGAACGCTCCTGCAATTAACATAATGTTTAATAAGAAGAGGGAAAGGTACTTTTTCAAATAATACATAATGACGCCTCCCTAAAAGCATAGATTTATAAAATAAGCCATCACTCTTTTTAAATGCGGGGTAAGGACAACTTTAATGCCCTGGCCCTGACGTATATCGAATTTTGAAATGAATTACCTATAATTTCTTTCTCTCCCATGAACCTTTCTCCTTATAATTTTGGAACCTGTATAATTAATTATTTTCTGATAAAAGAGTAATCTTTTTCCCTTTAAAGTTAATGTTCTCAGGAGCTTTTCATCTCTATCAGTATTAGGGCGCTTTCATTTGTTGCTGCATCAATGGATGAAGAATAAGACTGAAGAAGGTAATCACCTCCATGTGAGTCGATGAATAAAGGCCCCTCATCAATCTTCTCTTCTCTTCTTCATATCCACCCTAAATGTCAGTGTAAAAACACTAATATTCCAAAAAGGGGGAAATTTATTCATTGTAGGAAGGGGGAGATTCTTTTGAATCCCACCCCGGAATTGGCTACTTTATCTATCTTGTATTTCCCTAATAAAGCCAATCATACCAATCATATATCTGATTAAATCCAAAATAATTATAAGGTAACGTTAAATAATTAGAAAGTAAGTTAGAAGTCATAGAAGACAAATAAGAAGGCCAATAAGAACTCTGATTATAAGAATACGGGTTCCATAAATCTTGAAAATAGTACTGTGGTATACTATATGTATATGTATACATTTGGGAATAATCTATCCAAGATTGCTGATAAGTGGGCAATAAATTAAAATTACCGCTATACAAGCCACCACCCCAAAAATCAAAGGAAGTATTATACAAATAAGTTGATCCGTTCTGCGTCTTCTTTTTATAAGTTAAAGCGGTATATTCTCCTTCAGGCCGGCAGAGGCATTGATGGTCGTTTTTATTATCACCCTTACCATCTCCATCAGCATCTTTGTAATATATAGTGCATTTATTTACATTTTCATCTAAATCGTCACAATCATCGAGAACATTATAACCATCGCCATCTGCATCAATATTTTCAGGATTTGTTGTATACCATAGAGACGTGTGGGTGGTATTTACCCGAACTGCTAATTTCCCACTATTATTAAGATCTATAAGTTCGATACTTTCTCCCTTTGCCGCATCTGGAATGAATGCTTTGATTATTCCAGGGCTTGTTTCAAAATAAATCCCATATAATCCTGCTTCTGGTTGTAACACTCCATTCACCAATTCAAAATCATCTTCGTCTTTAGCAATCATTTCTGCTATTTCTGCTTTTGTTTTCCCCTGATTTTGATATAAATCTTGCAAAGCAGGGGCAAGAGGGACGATGATGGTGATAGGAGGTGCATTTTCACTGGTTGCCCCTGTTGAATCAGGGGGATTATATTCCACTGGATTTCCATTTTGACTAAAAGATACATTCACTACTATTTTATCATCTGCTGTTTCCTTATATTCGATTTTCAATTCAACTTCTTTTTCCATATCAAGATCAGCATCCGTTTTATTACCATTTTCATCAACAAAGCCAAGCAAAGTTGGATTAATTTCGTTTGCAGCAAAGCTAGTGGTTAATCTAGCGCCATCTATCGTGAGAATTAAAGGGACATAAGTTTTCGTTGAAATTTCCGTAGGTAAAAAGCTTTCTTGGGTTTCAGATAGCGCCTCGGTCTGGGTTGGTGAGGGTTTTTGAACAGTAAAAAATCGGTTAAAATAATAGTCCTGATTTTGTACTTGAATCTTTCCTCTAATCCCGACAATATAGTTTTCAGTTGTTTCTGACATAATGTTTTGAGGCGCTCCATTCAAGTCTCCAAGGTCTATTGTTCCGGAGAGATATGGTACATTGAATACCCCGTCGTTCGATAGAGCAAGATCATCTATATTTCCGCCAGTAGGATTATCAGGATCATCAGGAAGGCCGTCGTTATTAGAGTCATCCGCAGATGAAAAGAGACTTACTGATAAAGTTGCACCGGCATTGTCCCAGGTTTGTGCTTCACCATCTGAATTATTATATCTAAAATGAAGGGGAAGAATGTTATCATCAACGCCTTCCCTTATTATTGAAACTGATGGATCCTCCTTTTTTTCGAGGGTGAAATTTTTCTCCAGTACTTCAAAATCGACAAAAATGTCAGTATGGAGCTGTCCTTTATATCCCTTGGACTGAACAATAATTGAATAATCTCCGTATGGAACAACGATTTGATCAGGCTCGCCGCCGTCATAAAGTTCCACTTTTTCATTAACTGAAGACCCATCTATTGCAGACTCGCCAAAAAGGATAAGTTCATTTTTAGCTGCATTTGTCGGATTTTTGGTTACTGTTACATAGATAACAGAAAAATCTTCATCAATATCACCATCACAGTCGTTATCCAGTCCATCATAAATTTCGTTTGATGAACCTTCAAAAGGATCACATTCCTGCGCTAGACCTTCAACACAATTATTCACAGTGTGTTCACAGACACCAAGGCCGCAAGTTGTTGTGCCTAAATCTTCATCAGTCGAGCCATCACAATCATCATCTTTGTTATTGCAGACTTCAAGATCATCTGCTGTGAGATCATTACATGTTTGTGCCCCATTAGAGCATTCAAAGGCGCCTTCCTGGCAAAGACCAAGATCATCACCATCACATTGATCATCCAACCAGGCCTCATGCGCCCCATCGGGGGTTGAGGGATCACAGTCATCATCTGTGGAGCCGTTACAAAGATCAGGATCATCTTCTGTATTATCATTACATGTCTTTGTGCCTTTAGAGCATTCAAAGTTACCCTCAAGACAAAGACCAAGATCATCACCATCACATTGATCTCCTAACCAAGCCTCAGCAGCCCCATCGGGGGTTGAGGGATCACAGTCATCATCTGTGTTGCCGTCACAAAAATCAGGGTCGTCTTCTGTATCATCAGTACAGGCCTTTGTGCCGTTAGAGCACTCAAAGTTCCCCTCAAGACAAAGACCAAGGTCATCACCATCACAAGGAGTCTTATACCAGCCTTCAGCAGAGCCATCGGGTGTTGTTATATCACAGTCATTGTCTATGCCATCACAGAGGTCATCGGCTAATATATCTCCGGCACAGATTTGTTCACCTTCTGAACATTCAAATTTACCGGTCTCACAAAGGTCCGCATCATCGCCATCACATGCTCCGCCTAACCAAGACTCATCTGCACCATCGGCAGTAGCAGGGTTACAGTCATCATCTTGACCATTACAAAGTTCAATGTTGTCTGCTGTAGTATCGTTACAAGTTTCTAACCCATTAGAGCACTCAAGGGTCCCCTCAATACAAAAATCCGCATCATCGCCATCACATGGATTATCTAACCAAGACTCATTTGCCCCATCGGCAGTAGCAGGGTTACAGTCATCATCTTGACCATTACAAAGTTCAATGTTGTCAGTTGTAGTATCATTACAAATTTGTGCCCCATTAGAGCACTCAAAGGTGCCCTCAAGACAAAAATCCGCATCATCGCCATCACATTGATTATCTAACCAAACCTCATCTGCCCCATCAAGAGTTGAGGCGTCACAGTCATCATCTTCGTTGTTACAAATCTCAGGAGGCGCATCAGGACATTCCTCGGTGGTTTCATAAGTTGAGCAATCCGTATAATTAATACAGGTATGGATGTCTACGATAGTTACTGTCCCATTTATTAAATTAGTGCCATATCCTGGAGAGTTGAAGAAGACAGCTACATTAATTGGTGTAGGCTCAAATGCAGCATCTTGCTTTACAGTAAAATTCAGTGTTGAAAGAACTACTGGAAGGGTTGCATTGGGCCAACTAGTAGTCAAATCCCACCAGGACATAAAAATTCTTTTATCTGTATTAGTATCATTATCGCTATTAGATACAGTGTCATCATTCAGTATGGGAAGGGCTCCACCACTACCATAATTAAAGTGACCACTATAACCTGTATATTCAATTTTGCTTGAATCAAAATGAATAGCTAAGTTAATCCCTCCTAGCATATTATTATTATCACTTACATCATAATTTACTGAGATTGAAAAATCATTGCCACGTCTAGGAGTAAGATTGCTGGAAGAAATTTCTATTATCTGGTTTTCTTGAGCAAGCGCCGTACTTAATCCCATTCCTGAGAAAGTTAGTAGCATGGCTAAAATCAGCACTGCACCTTTTATTATCTTACCACTTTTGTTCATTAATACTTCCCTCCTTGAAAAAAGTTTTAATAATAACAATAAATTGGGTAATTGATCATTTTATTTCTTCCTCAAAAAAAATTTATTTATGGAAGATAAAGCCCTACATAAGCCTAATAGCTTGTGGAGTGCAACGATTACAATTAGGTGATATGCGCGTCAATCCAGCTATTACCATAAAAAATAGGCCACATTAAAAGGTGGCGCGCTTTAACCCTTCAAGAGAGGGGATATATTTTACCCTGCTTCGTAAACTTGCCATAAGAGAAGAAGCCTTCCAAAATTCGTTTTCTTTGGCACAAAGCTTCAAAAATTCAAATATACCAAGGTCTCTGCAATGAACATATTCAGGCGCATCCAGCAAACTGAGGGCATAAATACAACACAATAGTTGTATGGAAAAAAAGGATAAAAAGGAAAAAAAGAAAGGCTCTTCCTGGATTCCAGGTTGGTGAATTTTTTATAAATCAAATAATTTTAGTGGACAAAAATAATTATATAGATTATTATTTTATGGACAATTTTATTAACCTTTTTCAGGGGGAGTTGTTC
>JAUWIR010000324.1 GCA_030605265.1 Pseudomonadota bacterium
ATGAAGGGCATGAAGGAAAAGAAGGAATAAAAAAGTATAAACTGAGAAATGAAGGATGCCTAATAATGGATCATGGTTTCAACCCCTAAAGTGAAAAAAAAGGAATTATGAAAATTCAACACAAAATTATTGGGTTCTCAGTTATTTTGGGGGCCGTCGTTTGGATATTAGATGCTGTTTTAGATTTTTTCTTACTTCATGAAGGTTCATTCATTGAAATACTCATTTTTCATATGCCCTCTCATCATTTGTATATCAGGTTGGTTGGAATAATATCTTTTCTCATATTCGGCATACTCATAGCAAAATTTGTAACCTTACATAGGAAAGCAGAGGAAAGGGTTCGAAAAGAGCAGGAGAAAGCTCAAAAATATTTAAATATTGCCGGTGTTATACTTGTAGTTATTGATTACAATCAAAGAGTTAGCCTTATAAATAAAAAGGGTTGTCAAGTATTAGGATACCGGCAGAAGGATATTATTGGTAAAAACTGGTTTGATAACTTTCTTCCTGAAAGCAATAGAAATGAAGTAAAGTATATTTTTAATAAATTAATAAAGGCAGAAATTCAGCCGCTTGAATATATCGAAGGGATTATTTTGACTAAAAGTGGAGAGGAAAGAACCATCTCATGGCACAATACCCTGATAAAAGATGAACAGGGTAATATTATCTCTACTTTAAGTTCCGGAGAAGATATTACTGAACGTAAACGTGCGGAAGATAATTTGAAACGTGCCCATTCAGATCTCAACCAAATGTTTAATGCCGCCGGCCCATTATGTGTCATTAGTAAAGACCATATCATGATTCGGGTAAATGATACCTTTTGTTCTTTCTTTGGTCTAAAGAGGGAAGATGTTATTGGGAAGATATGTTCCGAGATATGGGAAGATCCGATTTGTAATACGATTGGATGCCCATTGACTCAAATAGTAGGCGGTAAAAAACAATGCGAAAAAGAAATAGAAAAAAAACTTAATGATGGAAAAAAGTTATCATGTATTGTAACTGCTATTCCCTATCGAGATATCAACGGAGAATTGCTCGGAATTGTTGAGAATTTCACTGACATAACCGCGCGTAAACAAACAGAGGAAGAATTGAAAAAATATCGATTTCATCTTGAAGAGTTGGTAAATGAACGTACTACTCAGCTTCAACAAGAAGTTATTGAAAGGAAACAATCAGAAGAAGCACTTCGGAAAAGTGAAGACAGGTGGCATAAATACTTTGAGTTGGGACTTATCGGAATAGCAGTTGGTAATCCGGAAAAAGAAATTCTTGAGTGTAATGATCATTTATGTGAAATTTTAGGATATCCCAGGGAAGAACTTTTAAAAATGACCTGGTCTGACTTGACCTATTCAGAAGACCTTGAATCTGACTTAGAACAATATAATAAAATTTTAACTGAAAAAATAGACGGATATTCCATAGAAAAACGTTGTCTCCGAAAGGACGGTGCTATTATTCATATAATCCTTTCTACAAAATGTGTGCGTTGTTCAGACGGATCTGTGGATTATTTGGTCACCTTGGTACAGGATATTAGTGAACGAAAGAAAATGGAGGAAGAATTAAGAAAATTAGATAAACTCGAATCTATCGGTATTCTGGCAGGTGGCATTGCTCATGATTTTAATAATATGTTGACTGGTATTCTTGGCAATCTCTCTATGGCGGAAATGTATGTAAAACCAGGCGATAAGATTTTTGATTCAATAATAAGAGCAAAAAAAGCCTCAAAAAATGCTGGGCAATTAACTCAACAATTATTGACCTTTTCTAAAGGTGGAGCACCAATTAAAGAAACTGCTTCCATATCGGAATTGATAAAGGATACGGCAAGGTTTGCTTTAAGAGGATCCAGGGTAAGATGTGATAGTTCAATGCCGGATAATTTATGGCCGGTTGAAATTGATAAGGGACAGATGAGCCAAGTTATTAATAATCTGATCATTAATGCTAATCATGCTATGCCGGAAGGCGGCATAATTAAGATAGATGCTGAAAATGCAACTATTAGTATAAATGACGGATTGCCTCTCAAAGGGGGTAAATATGTAAAGATATCAGTGAAAGATGCAGGGATTGGTATACCCGGAAAATATCTTTCTAAGATATTTGACCCATATTTTACTACCAAAGAGAATGGAAACGGATTAGGTCTGGCAACTAGCTTTGGCATTATCAATAAACATGGAGGATACCTTACTGTAGATTCCGAGATGGGAGTGGGCACTACTTTTTATATCTATCTTCCCGCCTCCGAAAAAGAACCCCTTGAAGTGAAAAAGATTGTGGAAGAACTCTCATATTTTGGTAATCACGAAAAAATTTTAATTATGGATGACGAGCAGGATGTTATAGATACAGCCGGTCAGATGTTGATTGAGCTTGGATATGAAATTGAAATTGCCAAAAACGGTACTGAAGCCCTTAGGATTTACCAAAAGGCTCAAGAGGCAGGGGCCCCTTTTGATGCTGTTATCCTTGATTTGACCATACCGGGAGATATGGGAGGGAAAGAGACTATTCAAAAACTAATAGAGATAAATCCTGATATTAAGGCCATAGTTTCATCCGGATATTCCAGTAATCCTATAATGTCAGAATATAAAAAATACGGCTTTCTTGGCGTAGTTGCTAAGCCCTATGAAATTAAAGAGCTGGCTGAAATAGTATATAAGGTGATAAACGGCCCAAAAGGTTCAATTCACTATTTTGCGTAAGAGAAAAGAAAAAATAATTTATACCAGCCGGGTAATCTTAATCGACTAGCCTGCTAATATGTCATTACTGAATGTTTATTTTTTTGCTTTCATGGTTACTGGAACGGACAGCCAAAACTCTGAAGTCACATGAATATAATCGATTGAAGGATTCAACATGACCATTCTTGAAATTTAGTCCTTTGACCGCGGTTTGTCCATCTTCATCGCCTGACCATATCCACCATCCGATATTTATTTTAAATAGGGGTGAAATATTGCGCGCCCCCATACCAATCTGATATAATCCCCTCAATTCTTTTATTGTAGGGAAACGCCACCCTCCTCTATCTATTGATAAACTTTGAATCCACAAATCAGCGCTTTTCCACATAGCATCCCTATCTGTTCCGGATATCCATTCAAGATCTGTTTCAGTATCCTTGATCACACCCTCACCCAAGGCGACAAAACGATCTTCTTTTTGTGCTTCAACTGATTTATTTCCTTTATTATCATTACCTGTATTTTTACTCCGGCGCACAGCGAAAGCTCTGAACTCACATGAATACAATCGATTAAATGATTCAACTTGGCCATTGTTGAAATTGAATCCATTAACTGCGGATTGACCGAATTCACCGCCTGACCATACCCACCATCCAATATTTACTTTAAACAAAGATGACATATTACATTTGCCCTTACCGATCTGATAGAGGCTTCTCAATTCCTTTATAGTTGGAAAACGCCATCCCCCTCCATCAATTATTAAGCCCTTAATCCACAATTCCGTTTCTTTATAGGTAGTATCCATATCTTGCCCGACTATCCACTCAAGATTTGTTTCCGAATCTTTTATCGCACCATTACCGAGTAAAATAAATCGTCCCTCTGAGTCTTGAGCTTTATTTGCTTTACTCTCTTTAAGGTGAATATTCAAAGTCTTATCTTCAGTAGAATTTAAAACAATCCAAATATTCTTGGTTTCATATCCGAGCGCGGAAATCTCTACAAGATAACGACCGAATTTTAAATTCATTCCTTGATGAAATTCAGTGTCAAGGTTTAGTATTTTTGTGTTTGCTGAAACTGGGAGTGTATTTACGAAAAGTCGGCCTGTGTCTTTTGATTGCATTTTCAATTCTACATATTGAGAGAGAGATTGACCTTTTTTAATATGTATCTTTTTTTCGTATGGAACAAACCCTTCTTTTTCCAAGCGAAGCAAGTGAATACCTGATTCTAATTCCATAAATGACAAATTTGAAAATCCGAGGATATCTCCATCTATCAATACTTTTGCTCTTTTTATATTTGATTCTACGGATAAATAACCTTTATTAGTTGTTTTAAGTTGTCCTGCTTCATCTGCCTTCCTTAAAAAAAAGATAAAGTCACCCTGGTCATAATCCGGATCTCGGAGTTTTCCGTAACGCGGGGTCTGTAAAGATTCTGTAAGGTTAGTTAAGCGATCCGTCAAAAACAAACCAAGTTCACTTCCACTAAGATAGCCGTCATTATTTGCATCAGCTGGTTCTTCTCCAGTGATCGCCCTGACAAATAGCATTCTAAATGTCCCATCGTCTGAAACTGCTTGCTTTGCATCCCCTGATGATAGAAATTGCCGCACAGGTAGAGTAGTCGCCCGTGTAACAGCGGGAGGAGGTTTTGAGCGTTGAGTGGAAAAAATCGTACCTGAAAAGCAGGAATCGAAAACAACAAAAACATGCTTTGATTTGGCCTGACGCACAAGTTCACCAAAACGTCTCATAGAAAGTGCATAATATCGGAACCTGGCACCTTCTTCCGGTGCCGGTGCATCAGAGGGGATCAAATACCCTTCACCATCCTGGGAATAGCCATGTCCGGCAAACCAGACAAATAATCTTGCTTGCGGATTTTCTCCTTTAAAAATAAAAAACTCTTTAAAGGTTTTTGACAATTCATCTGAATTAAGATCAGTTTTTAGGGTTACCTCAAAACCTTTTTTCTCTAGTTCTGAGGCTACAATTTCTGCATCGTTGATTGCTTCCGTCAACTTTGGCCAACTATTGGCATAATTATCAATTCCAATAATCAAAGCATAACTATTCTGGTAAAGCAAAACCTCTTCTATGACAGGAGCATTTTTTTCCGGTTTGTTTTTTATTTTAACTGATAAACCACGACTTAATGCTAAAACTTTCACGGAAAAAACAGTAATAGATATCCAAATAAAAAATATAAATATTTTTTTCATATTTAGCATAAAAAAATTTATTATTTTATTTCTTCATAAATTATTGCCGGCATATTAGCACATTTACCTTCATCAAACAAGTAATTAACTAGCTAATCCCCATTATTTAACAAAGTAATTCATTGTTATTATAGGATAAAAATTATTTTTGTTTCATTTGTAGAGGAAAGTAATTACCAAAGATAGTTATAAAAAAAAGGCTATTTTTATATTATTATTAAATAATAAAAAGAGAATAATTTTTATTGTATAATATTTTAATTTCCTATATACTCTCATCCCGGTAATAATTTTATTTACTTTATTAAGATTAATAGAACTGGAGGTGAAAAAAACTATAATTTAATTACAATATTTTATCTTGACGTTAATTACAACTTTCCAAAAGGGTATAAAAATACTTCTTTTAAACAATCGCTCAATAACAAACTAAACCAGTGCGTTATTTAAAAAAAGGGGATAATGATGAAGTTATTCAAAAATATAGCTTTTTTAAGTTCCATTGTTTGCCTTTTCATTTTTTGCGGATGTGCTAAATATAAAATAAACCATGTTTATCAACCTATTAGTCACTATACAGAGGGCAAATTACCAATAGCAACTCAACAATCTCTCATAAGTTCCGCTGCTGAAGCAGCTTTTAATCAACTTTCTTTTGAAGGGATCAAAGGGGCGACAGGCTATATTGAAGTAACAGG